>DAOTMJ010000006.1 GCA_035450225.1 Candidatus Hydrogenedentota bacterium | reverse complement strand
TCAGGGCTTGCAGGGGACTTTCGCCCCTTAGATTCGCGCCATGCTTGGCACACAAGGAGTCGTGGCGCAGACCGGAACGCCTGCGCCACGAAACATACGGAACGATTGAAGGCGATCAGATGCCTTCCACGTTGATTTCAGTGATATACCAACCCAGCGTTCCGTCCTTGGCCTTTTCCTTCTTCAGCGTCAGGCCCACGGTAACCGACCCGGGCGCCGCACTGGCTATGATCGGATACGCTGTTGCGGTGTCCTTTTCGATCTTGATCTGCATGTTGGAAAGATCCACTTGGCCACCCTCGGTGAAGCCGGAATCAATGCCCTGCTGCATGATATCGCGCGCACCCGCCTTGTCGCCCACTTCCGGATGATAGAAGTTTTCGGACACGTTCATCAGGACCTTGTCAACGTCCTTGGCCAACAACGCCGCCTTGAAGTTTTCGATTCGTTGCTGGACGAGTTCCGCATCCGTCGGCCCCTTGGGCGTGCTTGCGCAACCGCCCGCCACTACCGCAACCAACATCACCACCAACACCCGTTTCACCATTGCCATGCTCACATTCGTACCCTTTCGTATGTCCTTGCCCCAAAAACACTTGGAGCGCCAAGTGAAAACGGACACACCTGATGTCCGTTCCATGCCCAACTCAAAATTTGATAATTTGACTAATCCATGACGGTGTTGGTTTCAAGAGCAACGGCGATGGTAAAAACACACAGGATCGCGAAACGGCAAAACGGAAATGTCCACTTCTGAAAACGGTAACGTGCAGAGCCGGTGGACCCCAGAGTAGAATAACCCTATCAGAGGACAAAATATGCAGGAAATCGAGAAACGAACCGCTGCTAGAACGATTAGGGGTTCGGTGGCGGTCATAGACGACGACGATGCGGCGCGGATGTCCATCGGGCAAATGCTCAAATTGCGCCGGTATGAGGTGGCGCTGTTTGCCTCGGCGGAGGCGGCCCTGGCCAGTCCGCGGTTGATGGACATGGATTGCATCGTCACCGACATCAAAATGCCGGGGATGGACGGCGAGGCTTTCCTGGCCGAAACGTTGCGCCAGGGATACACATGCCCTGTCATCATGATAACCGGTCATGGTGATGTTTCCATGGCGGTAAGGTGCCTGAAATCGGGCGCCTATGATTTTATCGAAAAACCATTTGAGGACGATGTGCTGTTGGCCGGCGTGGCGCGCGCGGTCGAACGCCGGACCCTTCGTCGCGAGAGCGAAGAACTCCGGCGGCGACTGGCCATGCTCTCGCCCGAAGAAGACGGACGCTTTGGAATGGTCGGCCGCAGCCGTGCAATGCGGGATTTGTATGCGCAGATTGAGGCGGTGGCTCGCGTGGATGCGCCGGTCTTGATCTTCGGCGAAACGGGCGCCGGCAAGGAACTGGTCGCCCGCGCCATTCATCAGCAAAGCGCCCGAAGCGACAAGCCCTTTGTGCCGGTCAACGCCGGCGGTTTGCCGGAAACCATGCTCGAAAGCGAATTGTTCGGTCATGTGCGCGGCGCGTTTACCGGGGCGGATGCCGATCGCGACGGGAAACTGATAACGGCTGCGGGCGGGAGCCTGCTCCTCGACGAAATCGAAAGCATCTCGGAACGGGCGCAGGTTCAACTGCTTCGCGTGATTGAAGACGGGTTGGTCCAGCCCTTGGGCCGGGATCTGCCGCGCAAGGCCGATGTCCGCCTGATCGCGGCGAGCAAGGCCGATTTGGTCGAGCAGGTGCGCATGGGCCGCATGCGGGAGGATTTTTATCACCGGATTGCGGTGTTGACCATTTCCGTGCCCTCGTTGCGGGAACGCACCGAGGATATTCCGTTGTTGACCGCCCTTTTCCTGAAGCAGGCCTCGATGCGCTACGGCATGGAAATCCCCCAAATCCCCGAAGACACCTTGAAGGAAATGCTGCGCCATCCTTGGCCCGGCAATGTGCGTGAATTACGCAATGTCGTCGAGCGGATGATGATTACTGCGAGAGACGGCGTCTGCGGGGCCTTCGAACCGGACGATAGCCTTTCAGGCGCCCGGTTGTTGTCGTTGCCGGCCACCCCCGGACGTCTCCGCGACGAAATGGAACATACCGAACGCACTGTCATCGAAGCCGCCCTGCGCGACAACCGCGGCGAAATCAACGCCACCTGCCGGGTTCTCGGCATTTCACGGCGCGCCTTGTACGAACGCATGAAAAAATACGAACTCTACAAGGAAACCTACCGGTGAAGGGCGGCAAGGGGGCTAACCGGCGGTTTTAGCCGGCTTCCTTTTGGCGTGCGTTCCCCATATATTGACGGGCGTGTCGTTGGCCTGCGGTGCGCCCGGTGTGCTTCGGCCTTCGGCGACGTATTTTTCAAGCAGCCGCGTCAGGCGTTCGACGATTTCGGGGTGATCGGCCTGAAGATTCCGGCGCTCCCCGATTTCCTCCGCGAGATTGTAGAGTTGAACAGGCGGCAATTCCTGTTCCGGGGTGTCTTGTGGACGCGGCTTGCTCCAACCGCCCGAACCCGGGCAGAGTTCGAGTTTCCATGGGCCCTGCCGGATGGCGAATGAACCGTTCGACGAGTGATGGACGATGGCCTCGTGCAAGGTATGCGAGGTTTGGCCGAGCAACGCAGGCAGGAAACTGACGCTGTCTTCGCCGGCATTGTCTGGAAGTTTTTGCCCGGTGATGTCTGCGGCGGTCGCCATGAGATCGCTTAGGCATACCGTCCCCGTGTATTCGCTTTGCGCCCGGATATGCCCCGGCCAGCGGGCGAGGAACGGAATATGGTGGCCACCTTCAAAGATATCCGCCTTGTGTCCCCGGAAAACGTAATTGGGATTGTGCCCTTTCGCGTAAAGCGCATCGAAGTCGGACACGGGCGCGGCCCCGTTGTCGCTCGTGAAGATGAAGAGCGTGTCGCTCTCCATGCCGTTGCGTTCGAGCGCGGCCAGCACCTCGCCGACGGTCCAGTCGCATTCCGCGACGAAGTCACCATAGGGGCCGATGCCCGTCTTGCCCGCAAACGGTTGCGAAGGAACGATGGGCGCATGGGGCGCGGACAGGGGAAAATAGAGGAACAATGGGCAATCGGCATGCTCCTTGGCGTGGCGGTCAATGCACTCGACGGCTTTCCGCGTCAGGGTGGGCAAAACCTCGTCAATCTTGAAATGCGGCGCAATCGGTCCGCCCCGATGAAACGACGTGCCGGTTCCGCCTTCGGTGTGTTCTGTGGCCGGTTCGACGACCCGGTCGTTTTCGATGTACACGTAGGGGATCATGTCGAGCGACGCGGGAATGCCGAAGTAGTAGTCGAATCCGTGCGTGCAAGGACCGTCCGCGATGGGCTTGCCGTAATCGAGGTTCATGGGGGTAGGTTCCTGACCGTCCGTCGTGGCCCAGCCAAGGCCAAGATGCCATTTGCCGATACAGGCCGTACGGTATCCGGCGTTCTTGAGCAAGGTCGCGACCGTCAGGCGATCCGGCGCAATCAGCGGCGGCGAAGGACTGTACAGGACGCCGCTTTTCAGATGGGTACGCCATGAGTAGCGGCCGGTCATGATGCCGTAGCGGGTCGGCGTACAGACCGCGCTTCCCGAATGTGCATCCGTAAACGTGACGCCATCGCGGCACACGCGGTCCATGTTCGGCGTCGGAATCTTCGATTCGGGGTTCAAGCAAGCCGGATCGCCGTAGCCCATGTCGTCCGCCAAGATATACACGATGTGCGGGAAGCGTTTCGATCCGGTATGGCCCGAAATTGTCCGACACCCCGTCAGCGCCGCCGCGCACCCCGCCCCGGCCATCCTTAGAAAAGTTCGCCTATCCATTGCCTTTTCCTCCATCCAGATGTACAAACTCCCGAGAGAGGCCAGACAGCCTGTCCCACGTCCTATGACCTAAAAATGGCTTCTTACATGCTTTGACAAGATAGCACGAATCGCGGATTCAAGTTCTTCCGGCGACGCGGCGTGCGCATCAGCCTCCGATAGTTCGGCTTCCGTTCCAAATCCGTACCCGGCGGCCAATGCGAGCATCCCGTTCGCATGGGCGGCCCCGATATCGTCTTTTCTATCGCCCACCATGATCGCGGGCCGCACGGGGATCAACGCCAGAATCTCGGCCTGCATCTCGCGTTTGCCCGGATATCGAGCGCCACGGGCGCGAACGACCCGGCACAGCGTTCCAAGGCCATGCGCCTCGACAAAGGTTTCGACGTAATCGTCGGGACCATTCGAGCACAACGCGAGCACGTGGCCTTCCGACGCGAGCCGCTCGAGCAGGCCACGCACACCCGGATAAAGGCATCCTTCGGTCGCGATCAGTTCGAGTTCGAGCCGGTTGATTGCGTCAATGATTTCGTCGCGACGAACCGGGGGAATCCAGGAGGCCAACCATTCGAGATACAGTTCGTTGGGTTGGCCAAAAAACCGGCAAACGGTTTCGGCGTCGGGAACCGGCAAGCCATAGGCCGCCAGCGTCCGCTGGACCGCCGGAACGGTCACGCGATGCGTCTCAAACAACGTCCCGTCAATATCGAAAACGATCAGGGCCGGTGAAGCCAAGGGTTTGGGGGGGTGGGTATGGATTCTTGGGGGTTCCGCGTTCATTCCCATGCCGGCCCTAGCCATAAATGGATCTTTTTCAAATAAATTATCTTCCGACGTTCTTTCTGTTCCACGATGCCTGATTCTTCCTTCAAGACAACCCTCTCCACGGCTTTGTCTCTCTGCGTTGATATCCATCTTGGACAACAACCGCTCCATTTTTCTCCGGACGCTTTATTCGCCATGGTAATGGACCCAGCGCTTGCTCGAAATGAGGACCACCACGGTAGCCGCGAGAATAACCACGAACAGCAGCCATGCCATGGCGGACGCGTAGCCCATGCGCAGGTAATAGAACGAATTGCGATACAGGTACAGCGCGTAGAACATGGTGCTGTCCATGGGGCCGCCCTTGCCGCCGGTCATGACGTAGACCTGCGTGAAATACTGGAACGCGCCGATGAGGCCCATTACAAGGTTGAAAAGGATCGTCGGCGTCAACATGGGCAGCGTCACGTTGCGGAACTTCGCCCAACGCCCCGCGCCGTCAATTTCGGCCACCTCGTAAAGCGATTGCGGCGCCTCGGCGAGTCCGGCGAGAAAAATGACCATGGCCCCCCCCACTCCCCACAGGCTCATGAGAATCAGCGAGGGTTTCGACCACTGTTCGTCGGCAATCCAGCCGGGGCCGTCAACGCCGAAAAACTGGCGGAGCATGCCGTTGATCAACCCGCTTTCGGGATTCAACACCCATAGCCACAACACGGCCGACGCGACGATGGGTACGATGGTTGGCAGGAAGAAGACCGTCCGGTACACGGACATCGCCCGGACTTTTTGGTTGAGCAACATCGCAAGGCCGATGCTGAACGCCAAACCGAGCGGGACGGAAAACGCGGTAAAGTAGAGCGTGTTATAAAGCGATTTCCAGAAAAGCGGATCCTTGGTGAACAGCGTTGCGTAATTTTCAAGACCGATGTAGACCGGATCGCGAATCACGTTGTACTGGCAGAGGCTGTAATAGAGGCTCGCGGCCAGCGGATAAAGCGTAAACAGGAGAAATCCCATGATATAGGGCGCCGCGAACAAGAGGCCGTTGCGCAGGTTTCGCTTGTCGGTCTTCGTCATGTGGCATGCCGCTCCATCAGCCGTTCCGCGGCGATCAACTCGGCGTTGACATTGTCCTGGATGGCTCGCAACGCCTCTTCCGGCGTCGAACGGTAAAAGACGACGCGCTCGCGCTGGCGGTCCATTTCGTCGCCCAAAAATTGCGTGGCCGGCGTGACCGGCGACGCCGCCACTTCCCGCAGGGTCACGTTGTCAATGAAGACGCGAAACTTGGGATTGGACGTGAACCGTTCCTGGCGCGCCTCAACCGCATTCGCCGGAATGTTGTGAATCGCAAAACAATAGTCGCTCGCGGGCGACGTGCCGCCGTTTGGGCGCGGCGAGTAGAACCATTCGATGTACTGCCACGCCTCCTCCGGGTGGCGGCAGTTGCGCGGGATGCAGTCGGTCACGCAGGAACCACCGTAACCGCGCGGCGGCTCGCCTTCGGGCATCGGCAGCGGCGCCACGCCCCAATCGAGTTCGGGCGCATACTTGGGAATGAACGTCACCTGCCATTCCCCTTCCGCGATCATCGCAATCTTGCCGGTGTAAAACGGATTGTTCGCGCTCATATACGAACCGAATCCGGACTGGAACGACAGGATCTTCGACGGATCCATCGCATGCGGCGGATGCGTCCCCGCACCCGGTTCAATGGCGAAACTGCGCTGCCAGTAAAACATCCGGATCATGCGCGGATCCTCGGCGCAGCGCACCCGCCGCGTTTGCGGATCGTACCATTGCCCGCCGAAGAACAACCCCCACATCGTGGTCATATCCCACGGCTGCCACGGCAGAAAGCCGATTTGCTCGATGCCGGCCGGGCCTGTGATGGTCAATTTCGCGGCATATTCCTCGAGTTCCTTCAGGGTTTGCGGCGGACGTTCCGGATCGAGGCCGGCCTTGCGAAAGGCATTCTTGTTCCACAGCAGGCAATACGTGTCGGTCGTGGCCGGCATGCCCCACACGTGCCCGTCGAACGTGACCGCCTCGCGGCAATACGGCAGGATATCGTCCATGCGGATACCCTTCGCCTTCGCGATGCGATCCTCGAGCGGCATGAAGCAACCCTGCGCGACAAGTTGGATCAGCATAGTGCTGTCAAGCGCGCACAGATCCGGCGGCGAATTGCCCGCAATGGATGTCAGCAGTTTCTCCATGCACGCGTTATAGCCGATCGAAATCGGACGAACATACACCTTGTTCTGGCTACGGTTGAATTCGTCAATGAGCATGCGGCGCATCTCGTGCTCATGGCCTTGGTGGCGATCCCAGAACACAATCACGACGCGTCCTTCGGCCAGCGCCTCTTTTTCGGCGCGCGAGATCGCCTCGCGCGGCCACAGCGCCGCCACGGCCAGCACCACGCCCATCGCGCCGATTATCCAACCCGCGGCTGCTTTCACGCGACACACTCCCAAATCCCATGCAAACGGATTGACATGAGAGTACCTCGTTCTCGGAGTCGTGAACGCACCGGAATGTAACGCCAATTTCCAAATCGGCTTGATGAAATACGAAATGCCGATTTGGAAATCGGCGCTACAAGGTGGCCATTTTCAATTTTCCCACCGGATTCCGATGTCTGATCCAACATGAAATGGCCCGGAATGGCTATCTTCGTGGAACTTCTCATGCTTTTGCCTCAAGAACTCGGCACTCTCAAGGAATTGAGTATGCACCAAAAAGCAAAACCGTGTCGAGAAGAAGCGGTCCTAAAATCTTGGGCAAGGCGGTTGACAGGTTCGGAGAGGCTCGGCTACTATGCTCGGTGTCATGATATTGGCGGCTGGAATCATCCAGAAGGAGGGAAAATGAGCGTTGTCTTGGTAACGGGATCGGCAGGGTTGATCGGCGCGGAAACGGTACGGCGGTTTGCCCGCGAAGGGTTTACCGTCGTGGGCATTGACAACGACATGCGCGCATATTTCTTCGGGCCGGAAGGATCCACCAAATGGGCCGCCGAGTCCCTGCGGGAAACGATTCCCAGCTATCGCCATCATGATGCGGATATCCGCGACTACGCCGCGCTGGATCGAATCTTTGCCGAATACGGTTCGGATATCGCTCTCGTGGTCCATACGGCCGCGCAACCCAGCCACGACTGGGCCGCGCGGGAACCCTTGACGGATTTCGGCGTCAACGCGGTGGGTACGCTGAACTTGCTGGAATTGACACGCCTGCATTGCCCCGAAGCGCCCTTCATTTTCACCTCGACCAACAAAGTCTATGGCGACACGCCCAATTATTTGCCGCTGATCGAAATGGAAACACGTTGGGAAGTGGAAAAGTCCCATCCCTACGCCGAACACGGCATTGACGAAACCATGTCCATCGATCAGACCAAGCACTCCGTTTTCGGCGCTTCAAAAGTGGCGGCGGATGTCATGGTGCAGGAATACGGTCGTTATTTCGGGATGAAGACGGCCCTGTTCCGCGGCGGATGCCTGACGGGTCCGGGCCATTCGGGCGCGGAACTCCACGGATTCCTTTCGTACCTCATGAAATGCGCGATGACAGGGCGCGAATACCGCATCTTTGGCTACAAGGGCAAGCAAGTGCGCGACAACATCCATTCGGCGGATCTGGTGGACGCATTCTGGCGCTTCTTCAAGAAGCCGCGATCCGGCGAAGTCTACAACATGGGCGGCAGCCGCCACAGCAACTGTTCGATAATGGAGGCCATCGCCATTTGCGAGAGGTTGGCCGGCAAGAAAATGGTGTATACCTACGTCGAGGACAACCGGATCGGCGACCATATCTGGTGGATCAGCGATGTCCGCCGGTTCCAGTCGCACTATCCGGACTGGCAGTACGCCTACGACCTGCAGCGGATCATGGAGGAAATCTACCATGGCTTCGAAGGCCGCATCTGAGCGGAAGCCGGTTCCCAAAAACACGCTGCGCTATTCCATCGTCATTCCGGCCTACAACGAGGAAGAAAACATCCTGCCGACCATCGAAACACTGGCCGGCGAACTGCGATCGGAACAAATTCCCTTCGAACTCGTCATCGTCAACGACAACAGCAAGGACGGGACGCCGCGCGTCGTCGAGGAGGCCTTGCGCGAGTATCCTGAAATCAGGCTGGTCCACAATACCCCGCCCGGCGGATTGGGACGCGCGATCCGGTTCGGCCTCCAGCATTTTACGGGCGATGTCGTGGCGGTCGTCATGGCGGATCTTTCCGACGACCCGAAGGACGTGGTCCGCTGCTATCGCAAAATCGAGGAAGGATACGATTGTGTGTTCGGATCGCGGTTTATCCATGGAAGCCGGGTCTCGCATTATCCCCGCCTCAAACTGTTGTTCAATCGAATCGGCAATCTCGTCATCCGGATTATGTTCCGTACGCGGCACAACGACATGACCAACGCGTTCAAGGTGTACCGGCGCCGCGTCATCGAAGCGATCAGCCCGCTGCACGCCTGCCACTTCAACATCACCATCGAGATGTCGCTGTCGGCGCTGATTCGCGGATTTTCGATTGCCACCATCCCGATTGGCTGGTCCGGGCGCACGTGGGGCCAGTCGAACCTACGCATCCGGCAGATGGGCCGACGCTACTTAGCCACGCTCCTCATGATATGGTTCGAGCGTATTCTCATTCTCGACGACGTGCTGGCGGACATGCCGGACGCCGAACGGCAATAACCGTAAACGTCGCGTTGCTTCGCGGCGGATACCGGAAGGACGTGCAATGAAAATACGTCGCGTGTTTATGTTGGCATTGATTGCCGTGACGGCATGGTGCGCGAATGCGCCGGCCCTCGGCCCGTTCACATTCGTGCAGTTGTGCGATCCGCAGTTGGGCAAGGCGGGCTACGAACACGACAAAACGATGCTCCGGCTGGCGGTCCGGTATATCAATCATCTGAATCCGGCGTTCGTGGTATGCTGCGGCGATTTGATTGACTCGGCGAAATACGCCCAAGCCTATGAGGATTTCAATGAAATCGTCGCGGGACTCCGCATGCCGGCCCATTACGCCATCGGCAACAACGATCAGGCCGACTTGTTTGCGTTGTATATTGGGGCCGACTACCACTCGTTCACACACGAGGGTTACACGTTCATCGTGGTGAACACGATGCTTTGGGTGAATTACGTTCCGGGCACCACCGAAACGATGGATGCGTGGCTCCTGTCCGAACTGCAGGCGGCCTCGCAACAGGGAAGCCCCGTTTTCGTGGCCGGCCACCATCCGCTTCCCCTCAAGTCCGGGGAACCGGGAGACGATTCGCCCCGCATTCCGCGGGAAAAAAGCACGGATGTGCTGGCCCTCTTCGAGCAATACGGCGTGGTGGCGTACCTCGCCGGACACCTGCACATGAACTTTGAGAGCGATTACAACGGCATCCAGTTGGTCACGTCGGGGGCAACCTGCTACACCATCGGCGATCAACCGGGTTTTCGTCTCTGGCGCGTCGAGGGGGAGCGTCCGTTCGCGCACGAGTTTCTGCATGTCGCCGACGTCTACAATGGACGGGACACGGACCGCGACGGCCTGCCGGATGCCGTCGAGGACGCCAATTTCAACGGACTCAGGGACGCGGACGAAACCGATCCGTACAACGCCGACACCGATGGTGATGGGATATCCGACGGCCAGGAACGCGCCTTCGGCCTCGATCCCCTCACGCCGGATTTCGGCGTTAGCATCCCCGCAATGGATTACGCGGGAATGGCCTTATTATGCGCCCTGATAATGGCATGCGCCTTTTCCAAACGGTTGAATGGACTCTCATCGGGTGCTATACTTCTTTCACTAAACAACCGGCGCGACGCGACGCGTGTATGCGTGTTCCGCCGCAGCGGGGATTAGGCGCCGCACAAGTGGAGTATGCTGGTGTGCGGTGAGTCAGTTCACCCTTCGGAAGTAGGTGCTCGGCAATGCTGGAATCGTTGCTCTATCCCAAAACCGTGGCCGTGATTGGCGCTTCACGGACTCCGGGAAAGGTCGGTCACGAAATTGTGGCGAACCTTGTTCGCGCCGGTTTCAAAGGCGAAATAGTCCCCATCAACCCATCGGGCGAAGACGTGCTCGGCCTGAAGTGTTATCCGGATCTCAAGACCTACGGACGCACTATCGATCTGGGTATTGTTTCCGTGCCGACCAAACTGGTGCGCGCGGCGGTCGAAAGTTCGATCAATGCGAATGCCAAAGCCATTACCGTCATCACGGCCGGATTCAAGGAAATCGGCCCGGAAGGCGCGGCCCTCGAACGCGAAATCGCGGCGTTGTGCCGTTCAAACGGCGTGCGCATGCTGGGTCCGAACTGTCTCGGCCTCATCAACACCGAAAACGCGATGAATGCTTCCTTCGCCAAGCAGATGCCCAAGCCGGGCGGCATTTCGGTCGTGTCTCAGTCGGGTGCGCTGTGCACGGCGATTCTTGACTGGGCCGCGGCGGAAGACGTGGGGTTGGCAAAGTTGATCAGCATGGGCAACAAGGCCGATCTAAACGAGACGGACTTTCTCGCGGAACTGGCCCGCGATCCACAAACCAAGGTCATCGCCTGTTATCTGGAAAACATCACGCAGGGCGATGAATTTCTCAAGGCCGCGGAAGCCGCCGCGAACCTCAAGCCGATCGTGGCGCTTAAGGTCGGCACCTCCAACGCCGGCGTCAAGGCGGCCTCGTCGCACACGGGCAGTCTGGCCGGGGCGGACATCGCCTACGGCGCGGCCTTCAAGCGCGCGGGCGTCATGCGCGCCTACAATTTTGAGGCTTTGTTTGATTTGGCCATGGCGTTCGCAATGCAGCCCATGCCAAAGGGCGATCGCGTGGCCATCATCACCAATGCCGGCGGACCAGGCATCATTGCCGCCGACGCCGCCGAGCATTCGGGGCTCAAGGTCGAGGCGCCCTCGCCGGCCATCGCAACGATGCTCAAGGCAAAATTGCCGCCCGCCGCCAGCGTGGGCAATCCGATAGACGTCTTGGGCGATGCGTCGCCGGAACGTTACGCCGAGGCGGTTCGGGCGGTCATGGAGGACGATTCCTTCGATGCCCTTTGCGTCATTCTCACACCACAGGCCATGACCGACGCCGTCGGCACGGCGCACGCCATCGCGGAGGCCGCCGGCGAAAAGAAGCCAATGGTTACTTCGTTCATGGGCGGACACGACGTCATGGAAGCGCGCCGGACGTTGAAACAACTCGGGATTCCGGATTATCCCGCGCCTCATCGCGCCGTCTATGCGCTGCGCGCCCTGTGCGATTATGCCTTGTGGCAAAATCGGCCGCCCCGTATTGTGACGCGCTTTCCCGTGAACCGTAGGCGCGTCGAGCGCGTGATTGCGAGGCACATGAAGACCGGCCGCCCGGAAATCGGCGAGGTCGAGGCCAAGGAAATTCTGCAAGCCTACGATTTCGATGTCCCACCGGGCCGACTTGCCGCGTCGGCGGACGAGGCCGTGGCCGTAGCCGAGCACGTGGGCTATCCCGTGGCTATGAAAATTTCATCGCCGGACATTCTGCACAAGTCCGATATGGGCGGCGTCAAGTTGTCGCTGTCGAACGCCGATCAGGTCCGCGACGCCTACGATCTCATGATGCTGCGCATCGGACGCCGCATGCCGGAGGCACGCCTCGACGGCGTCTACATCGAGCAGATGGCCCCGCGCGGCCGCGAGGTCATCATCGGGATGACCCGCGATCCGGAATTCGGCCCGATGCTGATGTTCGGACTCGGCGGAATCTTTGTCGAAGTAATGAAAGACGTCACATTCTATCTGGCGCCGATTACGGCGGAAGAGGCCATGCAGATGCTCGTGGGCACACGATCGTATGCGTTGCTCAAAGGTGCGCGCGGCGAAGCCGGCGTTGACATCACAGCCATCGCGAACGGATTGCAGCGCATCAGCCAACTGGTCACCGATTTCCCGCAAATCAAGGAACTTGATATCAATCCATTCCTCGTGGGCCCGGCCGGCACGGCCGCCGTCGTAGCCGACGCGCGAATGATTTTGTCCGGAGTACAGAAACGCAATGAGTGACAAGCCCATCAGTTACGACCCCTTATGGACCCAAAAATACGACGACATGATCGCCACGGCCGACGAAGCCGTGCGGCACATCAAACCGGGCAATCGGGTATTCGTGGGAACCGGTTGCGCCCATCCCCAGGCACTCACCACGGCCCTTGTGGCGCGGGCGAGTTCACTGGCGGACGTCCAAATCATCCAGATGCTGACCCTCGGCGACGCGCCCTATGCCGCCAAGAACCTTTCCGAGCATTTCATCGTCAATAGTTTCTTCATCAGCGAAAATGTGCGCAACATCATTCAGGAAGGCGTCGGCGACTACACGCCGATCTTTTTATCCGAAATTCCGCGCCTGTTCAGTTCCGGTCAACTGCCGCTGGACGCGGCATTGATCCATGTGACGCCGCCCGACGAACACGGGCTTTGTAGTCTCGGGGTTTCGGTGGACATTGTCAAGAGCGCCGCGGCCAACGCGAAACTCGTGATCGCGCAGGTCAATCCGCGCATGCCGCGAACGCTGGGCGACAGTTTCATCCACGTAAACGACATAGACTTTCTCGTGCCGGTGGACACCCCCCTGGTCGAGGTCAATTGGGCCAAGCCCGACGAAACGACATCCAAAATAGGCGAGTTCGTCGTGGCGCTCATTGAGGACGGCTCAACGGTCGAACTGGGCATCGGGCGCGTTCCCCACGCCGTGTTGCAGTCTCTCAAGGATAAAAAGCACCTCGGCATCCACACGGAAATGTTTACCGACGCCCTCATTGACATGATTGAGGCGGGCGTCATTGACGGTTCGCTCAAGACGAGCGACAAGGGCAAGGTCGTGGCCAGTTTCTGCATGGGGTCGCAGCGGCTCTACGATTACATAGACAACAACCCAATCTTCGCGTTTTATCCGACCGAATATGTGAACGACCCCTTTGTCATCAGCCGCCAACGCCGAATGGTCGCGGTCAATGTCGCCCTCGAAGTGGATCTGACTGGACAAGTCTGCGCCGATTCGCTCGGCACGAAATTTTATTCCGGCATCGGCGGCCAAGTGGACTTCAACCGCGGCGCCGCCCGATCCGACGGCGGCAAGGCGATCATCGCGCTACCGTCCACGGCGCGAAACGGAGAAGTCTCCCGCATCGTCCCGTTCCTCACGCCCGGCGCGGGCGTCGTAACGACCCGCGGCGATGTCCATTATGTCGTCACCGAATTCGGCGTGGCCTATCTTCACGGGAAAAACGTCCAGGAACGCGCGCTGGCGCTGATCAGCATCGCACATCCCAAGTATCGCGAACACCTTCTCAAGGAAGCCGTGAAAGCGAAATACGTCCGGCCCGAAATGGCCGATGTGGACACTTTCGCCGTCGGACCGCAAGAGGTCAAGACAACCTATCTTTGTTCGGATGGCACTCTAATCAATTTCCGCGCGATTCATCCGACCGACGAGCCCCTGATCCGTGATCTGTTCTACGGTGTTTCCGCCGAAACCCTCTACCGCCGCTTCATGAGCCGCATGAAATGGCTTTCGCGTGAACAGGTTCAGGACTTCGTCTACATCGATCACCGCACCGAAGTCGCGGTGGTGGGTACCCTTTCCGAAGCCTTCGGCGAAGACATCATTTGTATCGGGCGCTACTACCTCGATCCCCACACGAACCGCGCCGAGGTGGCCTTCATCGTGGATGACGCCTGGCAAAACCGCGGCATTGGATCGTTCCTGCTCAAGCATCTGATCACGATTGCCAAGCGAAACGGCATCGCCGGATTCACTGCGGAAGTGTTGCGCGAGAACAAGGCAATGCAAACGGTTTTCCACAAGTCCGGTTGCAAAGTCAAAAGCCAGCTCAAGGACGACATCTACTACTTCGAGCTCGATTTCTCCTAACGTGGGCAGCGCCCCCAACCCAGTTTCTCTTCGTGCTCGTGCTCGTAATCGTAATCACGCTCGAAACCCCGCGGTTTTCGCACTCGCTAAATCGTAGAACTTCAATTGGTTGCGCAAGTTGCCCAAGAATTTCTTGTTGTTTTTTGTAGAAGCCAGACTTTAAGGTACTGATAGATCCCCCCTCGGGGCATTGGAACCCGTTCAGGAAAACGCTTTGTGGCGTCGGATTCCCATTCGGCACAAACAACAACCCGGCCAAATCGGAATCCGGCGCCACACTTTCACTTGCGCACCATCAGTCCAAGATCTATGAATTGTCCACCGCGGGTTTGGCGGCAATGCACGGCGACAAGATTATTGGCCTTGAACAGGGCCGCTTGTTCGGGGGACAAAACAATACGCTCGTACTCGGCGACATGGCCGGGTTTCGCAAGCAGCGGGTTTCCATTGACAAAAATTTCGGCGTCTTCGTCATGATGCAGGTCGAGAACGATCTTTTTACCGCGTGAAGACTTGGGCATTGCAATGTTGGTGCGAAGCCAGATGTCGCTTGTCTTCCAGATTGTCCCGACCCGCGCGCCGGGCGTTTCGGGTGTTCCGAAACCGCTCTTGCCGGTTCTCCATGCCTTGTCGTCGAAACCGGGCTGGTTCCAGTTTGGACCGGGATCGTCGGTCGTGAACCGCCACAAGTGTCCTTTCGGTCCACGTTGAATAATCGTATCGAACGGCAGGCCTTTCGCCGCAAGAACCTTGGCCGGTTTTTCGGGTTTTTGGGCTTCGGGAACGAGTTGGAATACAAGCGCCGGATCAGACGGAAACGCGCCCATCTCGCCGCCGTAGAGCGCCAGGCCGCCGGCATTCGCGGCGTCCGGCTTGATCTCGAAACGCAATGTAACCGTGCGCGACGCCGAGCCGAGCGCCTTTTGAAGCACGGTGAACGCTTCTCCTTCAATGGGAATATCGAGGATTTCACCGTGCGAACCGTGATCGCGATGCGCCGCGTGGGACAAGACCCCTCGCGCATCGGCGTAATCGCTGCCGAGGGTCATGTGCTTGATCGGAACGCCGTTGAGCGACAACGTCAGATCCGTCGGCCACGTCTTGCCGTCGGTCTGCGGGCAATCTTGTGGATGGCGGCGGGCCGGCCAGTCGAGACGTTCGGCGTCTGCCTTCGAGCCGGCTTCCACAACCAACCGGCATCCCTTGACTTCGCCGGCCTTGAGGCCGCGGGGCAGGCGCAGTTGGTATTCAAAGAAACCGGTCTTGTAGCCGCTGATCTTACCGGGACAGTCATCGGCCATGGCGGGCATGTCGTCAAATCCGCATTGCGAGAAGGCGTTGACGGGAAACGTGGCGGCGTATTCGTCCGGTCGGAACCAATCGCCGCCGCCGCGCGCGTCAATGACGCAGTAGTTGGCCGCGCACCGCTGCCCGTTGAGGAGGACTTCCGCGACGACATTGAGGATGCCGTTCGCCCCGGGTAGATCGAATTCGTACACGTTTACCGGCGTTACCGCAAAGGGTTTGGCGTCAACGTCCCATTCGACGGGGCGGATGGCGTTGCTCCAAGGCAGACCGTTGACCGTCGTGCCGTCCACGGACATGCGCACCTTCAATCCCTTGCGTTCGGACCAATGGCTGAGCAGGACGGGAATACGCACGCGGCTGTGCGCCTCGACGCGCTGGTACGGCGGACAATCGAGCACGGGGAATTCGTCGTGCTGGAGTTGCGCGAGCGTGATGCCCGCCGGATAACCGTATTCCTTCGGCGAACGGTCGTAGTTCATGAATCCGTTATGTTCCCATTCGATGTCTTCGAGTTCGGTGTAGACGTAGCCGCCGATCTTGTCGTACTTGCGCAGGAGATTCGTCAGAAACAAGAAAACCCACGAGATGTCGCGGTCGCCGGATCCCGCGCCGACGCCGCCGTATTCGGAATTGATGAGCGGCGCCGTCCCCTGCTTCCATCCCTTGGCGTAGTTGAATTCGGAGCCGGGAAACGTCTTTTCGACCACCTCGGCGATGTGCTTGGCGGCGGCCTCGTACCGGTCAATGTAGAAGTGCCACGAATTGATGTCCGTTTCCGTGTGATCGTACAGGCAAGGCGAGTTGTCTTCCGCGAGCCGCGTCGGATCCAGTTCCTTCGTCAGCCGGTACATGTCGCGGACCCATTGCTGGGTTTCGGACGAATAGCCGCCGTCCCCTATCCCCCATGTTTCGTTGAAATCACACCACGCGAAGATGGACGGGTGATTGAAATCACGATCAATGGCCGCGCGCAGCATATCTTCCCAGCGCTTGCGAGCGAGGGACGTGTTCTTCGCAAAGTTGGGCATGTCGCACATCAGGAGAATGCCCAGGCGGTCGGCCCAGTACAAGGCGCGCGGTTCATCTATCTTGATGTGGATGCGGATGAAGTTGAGTCCGAATTCCTTGGCCTTCGCGTAATCGTTGCGGATGTAGTCGTCGTCGGGATGCGTATAGATGCCCTTTGGATTGAAGGACTGGTGCAGCGCGCCGCGCAGATAGATCGGCTTGTTGTTGAGCAGAATGTATTCGTGCCCGGATCCGCCGTACACGCCGCGCCCGATCTTGCGCATGCCGAAATAGGTTTCCACCGCGTCAACCGCCGTTTCACCGCGGAGAAGCGTGAGCCGCGTCTCGTAAAGGGATGGCGAATCGGGCGACCACAGCGACGGATTCCGCACGGGAAGGATTACCTGGACCTTGTTCAATCCCCGCTGGCACGCGACGGTCTTTTTTGTCCGCAGATGGATCGAACCGAGAACGGCATGCACCGCGACGGTATATGAACCGGCCTGCCGCGCTTCAATCTCGCAATCGAACGCGGCTTGCTCCTTGTCAATGTCGGGCGTAATGTGCGCTTTTCGGATATAGGACAATCCGCGATACTCGATGTATGGGGTTTGCCAGATTCCGCCGGTGCGCGTGTACCAGCCGGTCTGCTTGCCGGTCGGCGTTTCAGGATCGGTGATATCGTGGGCGCGCACGGTGACTTTTGCGGACTCGCCCGGCTTCACGAGATCCGTTATTTCGGCCTCGAACGGGGTATAGCCGCCCTCGTGTTCGGCGACGAGCGCATCGCCGACCCAGACCTTCGCGTGATAATCCACCGCGCCAAACACCAGAAACACGCGGCGATTCACGATGTCCTTCGGTACAGTAATGTCGCACTGATACCATGCCACGCCTTGGTACTCGACATCGCCGATGCCGGATAGTTCGCTTTGCCACGGATACGGCACGACAATCGTCCTGGTAAACGCGTGCGATTGCGGCCAGTTTTCCTTTTCGCCGAGATCGCCCGGATCGAAATCGAACCGCCATGGCCCGTTCAATACCGTACAGGGACGCGACCAGTCCGGGCGGGGCGGCGCATCAAGTTCTTGGGACATCACATCCGATCCCGCCATTTGAAAAAGAAGTATTGCCACCGCCGTTGGGGAAAACATGCCACCTTGGACTCCTTTCGCGTGTTTTGCCATACATCCGGTAAATCGCCAAATCGGGATACCCGGCAATCGCTTCAAATCGGCGCAAGTGTAGCAAAGCGATTGAGAGGGAGTCTACCGGATGTTTCGCGATGCCGCACTGGAACATGATGCGCTAGGTTATCTCTGTCCAAATTGCGGCTTGCAGAAAGCCTTGTTGAGCAACCAGACAACGTTTTTGGGGGGATAGGGTTCTTGTGATATTTCGTCTTCGCAACGAAGAAGAAATTTCCCGCTCAAACTTCTTTTGGACAGTTCTAACACGAGGATGGAGTTTGGAATCGCATGGTCCGAACATCCGTGCCCTGTTTTCCATCTGCGTGTACCTGCGTCATCTGTGGCTTGTGTGGTTTTCCGCAGAGGCCCCAGATACACGCAGATATCGAAAAAAAGGAACGGGATACTAGGAAAATTGTTTGATCTACCGAACATTCACCAGCGCATGGCGGAATGGTCCGAGATATTGGCCTCGCCATGTAATGCGGAACGGGATAACGAAGCGTCCGGGCGTTTCGCTCGCAGGGGCGGTAATCCAGAGTCGGGCGAATGTGTCGGAATGCGGATTGCCCGGCGATACGATGCCATTCGTTCCGGGCGGAACTTGGATCGTGGCGTTGCTGCGCGTCCGCTCGAAAGCCCAGCCATCGGGTAGTACAGGCTCCGCTTGCGCCTGGGCTTCCGAATCAACATGATTGGTGAATTGGACATCAATCGCGAAGGTCGCGCCAGGAACGATATCCTGTTCGTAGGGATAGGCGCGCACCCAATGCTCGTCGGTGGCAAAGTTGGCATTGTCCCACGGCGTAAGATCCTCGATGAGTTTCTCGCGATCCGCAAGCAGGGCATTCATGTAGTCGAGTTGTCGTTCCGTAAATCGGAACGACTTGTTCTGATGCTGGTTCAGGATGAAATCCGGCCGCGCCTCGCGAAGGATTTCCAGGCAGCGCCGCGATCCCCGGCCTTCCCCAAGAAAGACGCGGTTGCCGGCCGTATAATCGTCCAGTCCGGTCGGCGAGCCGGAATCACCGACAAACAGGAATTTGACACCGTGACCCTCGACGAGCAGCGCCCCGTCGTGAAGCGTTTGACCGGGAAAATCGAGCGCGGTTAGCATGAACTCGTGCCAGACCCACGATTCGCCGTGATGCGTCGCGCGCGCGACGGACACCGGGCACGGCGCGATGCACGGAAGACAGTATCGCGTTGGATGCTCGAGAATGGGCGCGGTGCGTTCGCTTGCGATAATAGGGCATTTGAATTCTTTCGCGAGGCGCTGAAGCGAATCCACATGATCGTCGTGATAATGAGTAACCCAACAGCCCTCGACGGCGGAAATCGCGTTTTCCTTTTTCCACTCGTCTAGCTTTGCCAACACCGAGTCGTGTCCACAATCAATAAGCAACGCCGCGCCGGAATCGGAAACGACGGCGTAGCTGGTGAACGCGACACGCCGCACCCACGACGGCAATTCAAGGGTATCGGCGGGCTTCATGCGAAGCGGATCGTCCTCCAGATCTTTGAACAGCGTCGGAAAATAAAAGTTCAGGGCGGATATCGCGGCGTAATTGCGACGAAGCGCATCAAAACGCTTTTCGAGGAGTTCCATCGCAAATTCGGATCGCGCGAACGGCTTTCCATGCGAAGGCACAAACATTTCCGCGGTGCATGCCGCGAGTTTGCGGGCGCTTTCGAGGACCATCCCGCTCGCACCAAGGAATCCGTGGTAGTCCCGCACGCCGCCGAATCCCTTCTGCAATGAATGCAGATCCCAGACCTTGCCGGGCGCACATACGACGTCTCCGCAAAAGCAGACGCCACGTCCCCCGACTTCGACAAGATACGAAACGCTGCCGTCGGTTGCGCCGGGTGTATCGAGCGTACGGATGGCCACGCCCCGCCATTCGATTGTATCCCCCTCCCCCACGCCGCGCGTTACTTTGACCGATCGCGCCGGCACGAGCGGGCCGGGCCGGGCACGGTAGAGATGCCAGCGGTTCGACCAGTCGTTCCAATGCGCCTCCGCCGATTCAAACAACGATTGCTCCGTCTTTGGAACAATGATCTTTGCGCCCCGGACGGCAAAAGGATACATGCCTGCGTTGTGCGTCCGGCGGAACTGGGTGCAGAGAATACGCTCGACATCAGACACGCCGATGGCCGCGAGTCGTTCGGGCGTAACCGTATCGCAACAATCGATCAGCAACGCATGGCCATCGCGAACAATTACGCCGGTATTGACGGCGCCATCCAGCACATGCACGCCCGGCGCAATCATTTCATCGGCAGCCACTGCCATTGCCAGCACCCAGCACGCAAGCATGGCATCAAATGACCACGCATCCCGCGCCAAGCACTTGCCGCGGCGGTGTCGCGAATTCCAACTTGAGTACCGTTACACCCGCGATTTTATCGGGTGAATTCTTCGGTAATCCCCTCAGGATCACGCGATCCTTTTCCTGCGTAAAGGCGACAGGGCGTCCGTCCGCGAGTAGCGACGCAGCGCGTAGTTTGCCCTTGATGCCGCCGAGGGTCAATTCGGTTCCCGGCCATCGGGTACACCAGTAGTAGGCCGTCTTGCCCTTGAGCGTGAATTGTCCCGTTGGCATCCATTCAAAACGCCCGGCCAGCCGCTCCACCTTGCCGTACAGCGCCTCGCCGTTTTTCGCGGTCCATTTCCCGACGGCTGTCAATCGCTCCACCGCCTCTTTCGGCACACTGCCGTCGGGATGCGGACCGATGTTCAACAGCAGGTTGCCGCCTTCGGCCGTGACTTGCCGAAGCATGCCGAGGACGCTCCGCACCGAATGCCAGTCTTCCGGCGGCGCGGGCTGCCAGCCCCACGATCCGTTGAACGTCATGCAGGCTTCCCATGCGCGCCCGGCCTGCTCCGGATTGATATGTTCTTCCGGTGTGCCGAAATCCTCTTCGAGCAGCGATCGGTTGTTGATGATGATGTCCGGCTGAATCCGCCGCACCATCGCGTTCATTTTGGCGCTTTCCCACAGTTCCGGCGACGACAGCGGCCATGCCACGTCGTACCAGAGGATGTCAATCTTGCCGTAGTTTGTGACCAGTTCGCGGACAAGCCCTTGCGTGTAATCGAGGAAGCGGCGGCGCGCCTTCTCGTCCTTCGCGCACCGGGCGCCGTCCGGATGATGCCAGTCCATCAGCGAATAATAGAATCCGATCCGCAAGCCGAATTCGCGGCACGCTTCGACATATTCGGCGACAAGGTCACGGCCCGGCCCGCATTTGGCCGCGTTGTAATCGGTCATTTTCGTATCCCACAGGCAGAAGCCCTCGTGATGCTTTGTGGTCATGACCATGTACTTCATGCCGGCCTGCTTCGCGAGGCGCGCCCATTCGCGCGCCGGCCGCGGTTTCGGCTTCCACGTCGCCGCAAGCCGCTCGTATTCCGCGACGGGAATCCGCTCGCGGTTCATCGCCCATTCATGGCGGCCCAACTGGGCATAAAGCCCCCAGTGGACGAACATGCCGAACCGCGCTTCGTGCCACCACTTCATCCGCCTTGCCCGATCCTTTGCTGCGTCGGTGATCTTCTCCATGCCGTTCAATTCCTTTCGTTTGGGTGGACTTACCGCCAATCACGCAAAAGTACAGAATCCGCCTGCGGCTTCCCTCAGGTCCGATAGGCGCCTATCTCCATGCGCGCGGCAAGCCATCGCTGAAACGATTCCTCGCTCTCACAAGAAGGAGGCCTTCCAAGACGCCCTCAACCGCGCCAATCAAGCGCCAGTGCGCGCATTCGTCGGACGTAGCGTGCACAACGCGGATACCATGCGTGGGACACGGCAATCGAACGCCCATCCGCCAGATCCAATGTTAGGGAGGCGCCCGTAATGGACACGCTTAACGCAACCGCTTGACGCCGTTCAATGGTGAAAATACTCATCTGCAAGTTATCTCATTAGTCGTCATTCTACGCACAACTCATGGGACAGTCAACGGGACGCAACTTGATGACAGGCGCCCGAGGTTGTAGGCTGTAGTCGTTGCAGAGAGGAGGCGCGTGTGCCATGAACAGACTTATTTGCACTGCGATTGCCGCATGGATGATTTTGGGCGTATGGTGCGCCTATGCACAGGAGGGCACGGGAGACATGGCCAAAACGAAATTTACGGCGGGTTTTGCGCGGGTAGATATCACGCCGGCGGCCGGCTGCGAGATCCCGGGCGGTTTTGCCAAGAACATAGCAAAGGGCGTGCACGATCCGCTGTTCGTCGAGGCGGCCGTGTTCACAAACGGCACGACAAGCATGGCCGTTGTCGGCGCGGACATTATCATGGCGCCGGACGATGTCGTCGCCGAGGCGCGTAAACTGGCCGAAAGCCGGACGGGCATCCCCAGCCGGAACATCCTCATCGCGGCCAGCCACACGCATAACGGCGGCCCCGTGGTGGACTGTCTGGGTTCCGAACGCGATCCGGCCTATTGCACCCTGGTCGCTCAACGCATCGCCGAGGCGATTGCCCTGGCGCGGGCGAACGCCGTCGAAGCGCGCGTCGGCGTGGGCGTGGGACACGAGGATACCGTCGGGTTCAACCGGCGCTTCAAGATGAAGGACGGTTCCGAGCGGACGCATCCCGGCAAGATGAACCCCGATATCCTCGAACCCGCCGGGCCTATCGATCCGGACGTGGGCGTCATTTCGGTTGTGGACACCCAAGGCGGACTGCTGGGCTGCATCGTAAACTACACCCTGCACGGAACGGTCATCGGCGGCTCGGAACTCTCGGCCGACTGGATTTGTTACCTGCGCAAGACGATTCGCGGCGCGCTCGGCAACGAGCAGATGGGCGTTGTGTTCCTGAACGGCGCGTGCGGCGACGTCACGCAGGTGGACAATCGCAGCCCGCGGCCGTCCGAGTTCGGTGAAGCATGGGCGAAACGCGTCGGCATGACCGTCGGCGCGGAAGCGTTGAAGGTCATCGCGCGGCTGGATTATGCGGACGATATCCCGCTCGCCGCCGCCACGGAAATCCTGAATCTGCCCATCCGCGACTTGGCCGAATCCGACGAGGAATTGGTGGCGCGCGAAACGCCCGCCACAGGTCTCGGCTCGTCGCACAACGACGTGTACCTGAAGGAGGCGCGGCTCGTTCGCGAAATGAAGGCGAAATCGCCGACGGTCCCGGTCGAAGTGCAGGCGCTGCGGATTGGCCCCGCGGCCCTTGTGACGAATCCGACGGAGTATTTTTGCGCGCTCGGACTCGCCATCAAAAAAGGATCGCCTGTGAAGCCCGTCTTCGTCGTCGAGCTGGCCAACGGCTATGCCGGTTACTCTCCCACCGCCGAAGCCTTCCAAGGCGGCGGTTATGAAATCCGGACCGCCCGGAGCAGCTATCTCGCGCCCGGCACGGGCGAACGGATTGCCGAAACTTCAATAAGGCTCTTGGGAAAATTGTAAAGCCCCGAAGGACCAGGCATCGTTTCAGTCAAAAATCGGCGCCAAGCCGTTGCAATTATTTTGGACTGCAATGCGTTCCCGTAAACACAGCGGCGATCGTCGCCTTGTCCACCGCGCGGTTTGTTTGAACGATGAGACAGGTATGCAACGTGTCCGGTTTGCCCTCCGAAACGGTGTTGATGGTGTTGTCGGGCATCTTCATCTGCGTGACGACAATGGGAACCGACGCGTTGATTGTCCCCGCGGCATCCGGCCATACAACCCGAAAGGCCCCGTCTTTTTCTTCGATGGAAACCTTCTCATTCGTACCCAAATGCCAGCGAAACATAACGATGTTCGCCTGTCCGGCGCCGAGTTCGACCTTGTCCTCGACTTCCATGCGGTCGGCATCCCACGCCACCGACCGGCGCCATGAACGCAGCCCCGCATAGCCGCTCTTCACTTCCAGCGCGACTTCCCCGCCCTGTTTGTCGAGTCGCCGCACATCAAGCGGCACAACGACGCCGCGTTCCTGCCACCCGGACGGCGCATAGGTGTCGCCCGCATCGCGAGGTTTCGGTTCCTCGGTTCCCAGTTGCAGCACGTTGTGTCCCGCGCCGGAGGCAAAATGCGATCCCATCAGCGGATGTGAATAGTATGGAGTACCCGCTTCGATGAGAATACATTTCCCCCTGTAAATAAAGTTCACGTGGCCGCGATCGTAATGGTCATGCTGATCGGCGGGATGGCCTCCGCGCACCCATGCGCCGCTGGCGTCGTCGCTCCAACTGCCGCGCCAATTCACACGGGTTGCGCGCTCGTATGCCGCGAAAAGCGGCGGCGCCGCCTCGTCGCCAACGGGCGGCATCGCATACACGGCCAATCCCGCCAGATCGTTCGACGGACCGCTTGTCTGACGGGCAAGCGCCCAGCGCGCCACCGGACTCCCCGTGCAAACGGCCAGCATCGAAAGCAACGGACGCTGTCCTTCCGTGGCCGATCGGGCCGCGCCTGCATCGAAACAGTTGACCACCATGCCGCCCGGCTGGAAATGTTCCACCAGCCATGTGGGAAAATTTTTCAGGAAACGATGGTCCACCGCGCGGCGGTCGCCCTGGACGGCCATGGCGCGTGCCGTGTGCAGCATGGACGACACCGTAAACGAGGCATAGCCCATCCCTTCCTCGAATTCGCCCGCAGGACCATGTGCATCGAGCGCCTTCATGAAATTCCCAACGCCCAATTCGTACGCATCGTGGTGCGAATCGGTTCCAAGCAACAAACACGCGCGGACAAGACCCTCCGTCGGCAGCATCCATTGGTTGGTAATCGGATCGTCGCTGCGCACGAACCACGGACGCTTCGTCTGCCAATCGTCCACGACGCCGGCGATTTCGCCTTCAAGCAAGGCGCGCAATCGCTCGAGAAGATCCGCTGGCACGGAGTCGCTCGACAGGATGTCAAGCGCGTCGCATAGGGCCCGGACGCCCATGCCCGTCGCCAGCCAGTTGCCGTCCTTGCCGCCGGCCGGCAATCGCGCGCCCGGATGGTACAACGTCCATCCCGGACGCTGAAGCGGCGACCAACCCGCCATTTCTTCCAGTTGCGCAAGCACGCGGTCGCGAAATGCCATTTCGCCGGTGATGAGATACGCCGCCGCCAGCACCGGCAATTCCTTCGCGGCAAGGCTGCACGCGGCAAAATCCGACATGGCCAGTGCGAAATCCTGCTTGATTTCATCTTCAAGCGCGTTGGCGCGGCCATCGAGCCATGTCCGGTTCTTGCCGACCTCCGCCAGTGTCTTGGCCCGGCGAACGATCGGCAGGGCGGCCATCTCGCGCGCGCTTTTCACCAGTTTGGCGCGCGCGGGCGCCAGGGATTCTTCCTGCATCGTCTTTTCCAACTGGACGCGCCACGGTTCAATTTCAACCGCGAAAACGGCCGGACACGCAATCAAAGCAATCATCACAAGACCCATTGCCGTCGGCTGCACGGTAAATCCTCCTTGGCATTGTCTCCACGGATCGTTTCGGGCTTCCTGGATACTTCCTGTACAATACGCCTTTTCGCATGACACAGGAAATCGCTTTTTCCCATGAATCATTCGCATCGTTTTGCCGCCGCGGTCAATTTGGCCGTTGCCACGGCGGGCTGGGCGTTGGCGCCGATTTTCATCCGGGATCTCAGCACGGTCTACGAGCCCCACACGCAGAATTTCCTGCGGTACCTGAGCGCGACCGGACCGTTGCTGTTGATCAGTCTCGTCTGGTTCCGTCCGGGGCTTTATGCGGCGCTGCGCAACCGGCGCGGCATGATCGGCATCGCGGCGCTGAACGTGGCGCAGCAATACACATGGACCGTGGGCTGCGCCGGCTCGACCGCAACCACTGCGCAATTGGTGTCGAAACTGAGCATCGTTTTCGTCGTTATCCTTGGATTCATTCTCTACCACGAGGAACGCGCCGTTATTCGAAGTCCCGGATATATCGGCGGCACGATGTTGAGTTTCGGCGGATTGGCCGCGCTGATTGCAACCGATCCGGCATCGCTGATCCCGGTGATGAACTGGCCCATGGCCATGTTGTTGGCCACGGCCGCCTTCTGGGGAGGCTATACCATCTGGGCGAAGCACCTTGTGGGCAGCCTTCATCCGATTCCCATGTTCACGGTGCTGTCGATCTACACGACCGCCGGTTGCGGATTCCTTGCCCTGACGCTGGGACATCCGTCCGCCTTGGCGGCAGCGGGCATGAAACCGGCCGTCACCGCGGTAATATCGGGCCTGATTCCGATTGCCCTCGCCCACCCCGCGTTTTTCCACGCGCAAAAACACCTCGGTTCCGCTTTCTGCACAAGCGTCGCCCTGCTCAACCCATTGATCACCTACGCCATTGCGATGTGGATCTGGCCCGACGAACATATGGCATTGCATCAATGGGCCGGCGCGGCGGCGCTGTTGGCGGGAACGTTCATGATCGTCCGGGCTGGTCGCCGTTCATGATGCCGGAATGATTCCCCGCGCCGCGAGTTTCGGTTTCAGATAGTCCTTCACGTGGCGGAAAATAATGTCCGCCTTGCGCGCGATGGCTTCCTGATGGAGATGGCAGTTGTCGGTAAATAGATCCGTGCCGCCCACCAATTCCTCGGCAACGGGCACGTAAAACACCCCCAGCCGCCCGCATAATTCGCGAAGCAACTCATTGGCGGCGGCGATGGCGCGTGCATAGTCGTCCATTCGCGGATAAATTTGCAGCTTCGGGTTGAATGGCTGCATGAAACTGTAACGCTCCATGCGCTCCAAATGGATCAGGTCGGGACAGGCGAAACTGCACAGGACTATATCAACACCCGCCTTCTGCATTTCACACGCGAGCATTTCGACATTGTTCATCAGAAAGCGCGGTATTACCGCCCTAAACGACGAACGCGAGGGCGCAATCCAATCCGGAAATCGGGTAGGTCAGATCGTTTCGCACCCTCTCGAACGTCGTCGAACCGCCGATGCACAGGATGCGGTAAATTCCCGGCGGTTTGGGAAGCACGATTTCGTCGTCGCGAAATCCGGCGCTATTCGTCCACAGAGTCCATGGCCCAAACGTGTCATCGCGATAGACGTAGGGGCGCATCTTGCGCCATAACTCCTCGTACAAGGATTCGCGGCAACCAGCAACCACAACAACAGGCCCGCGGTATAAAAGATCGTCTTTCGCATCATGTCATGTAGGGAACCGGATCGACGACGCCCGTTGCCGCGAAGGCATTCAGGCGCTCGACGCACGTTGGACACGTTCCACAAGCGCATTCCCCGCCACGATAACAACTCCACGTATGCGCAAAATCCACGCCCAAATCGAGTCCAAGCCGAATGATTTCCGATTTCCTCATTTCGGCAAAGGGGGCGTGAATCCAAACGCGGTTTCGGCGGTTCAATGCAAGCACGCGATTGAGGCGCCGGACGAAATCGGGCGTGCAATCCCAGTAGCCATACTCGTCCTGCGCCTGAGCGCCGTAGTATACATCGCAAATTCCCCGCGCCTCGGCATAGGCCGCCGCCATCGCCAGAAGCATCATGTTGCGGTTGGGCACATAGGTCGGGGGCTGCTCCAAATCCTCTGCGGCCAGATCGGCAAGGCTCGGCACCGCAGCGCCACCCGCGACGAGCGCCGATCCCTCACGCAGCAACGCGCCCATGAACGAAATATCCAGCACGGTGTGTAGCGCGCCCGCCCGTTCAGCCTGATGCGCCGCGCACGCCAATTCCCGGGCATGCCGCTGGCCGTACCGGAAACTGATCGCATGAAGCGGCGCATGGCCCAAATGGCGTCCCGCATGGCACAACAGCACCGTGGAATCGGCGCCGCCGCTCAGCAGCACAACCGCGGGCCGTCCATGCGTCTTCATGCGTCCACGCCTTCCTGCTGCTTGAGGAACGCGATTGCTTCGACAATGTCCGCGACCGGATCGTCTCCACACTCGCGCTCGATGGTCAGATAACCCGAATAGCCGATGGCCCGCAATGCGGCAAGGTATTCCGGAAAACCGACATCGCCCTTGCCCAGCGCCACTTCCTTGGGCTGGTTGCGGAGTCCGTCCTTGGCGTGCGTGTGCACGATGAATTCACCCAGCACGGCGACATCACCAATGGGATCGAAGCCGGCCATGCACAGATTGGCCGGATCGTAATTCACCTTTGCGCCCGCGCTGTTCACCGACCGCAAGAACGCCGCCAGGCTTTCCCCGGATTCCGGACCCGTCTCCGTCGCAAGGCAGCAATCCCGCGCTGCGGCATATTCGGCCACCTCGCGGACCGCCCCGGCAAGAACGGCATAGGCGCGACCGCTTGGATCTTCAGGCACGACGCCGATGTGTGTTGTCAGGATGGGCGTGCCGAGATCCACGCACAGGTCGAACATCTCTTTCGTGTGCGCGATGCGGGCATCCACCGTCGCCGGATCCGCAAAGCCCCCGATATCGCCGCACAGCGCCGAACGTTCCAAGCCAAGCGCCGCCATGTAATGGACCAGTTCCCGCCTGCCGCTTTGCGACAGGTTGCGCGGATCCAGTTCATTGTTGGCCACCCAAAGTTGAACCCCGTGAGCCCCAATCTCCTTCGCCTTGCGCAACGCCGCCTTCATTTCCATCGGCAACGACGCCGTGATAATTCCAACCTTCATGCGCCAATCCTTTCCCTCTCCATCCCACTTTTTTCATGTCCAATCATCTCGCAGCCGCACCCAAATCGCCCGTTCATTTTGTCAACCGATTTCGACAACAACCGGCTGGCCCCGGTCGAATTGGAAAAACTCGCGCGCGCTGCCGCCATTGACGGCAACTTCCAGAAAACCCGCGCCTCCAATCAGCGCCAACGGCTCTCCAGGCGGCGCATCGGCGTAGGTGCGGCGGAGGTTCCCAAGGCGCATCGCGCCCGCTTGGACGATACAGGCGGCTTCTTTCGGGATATCGTCCCGCGCAATGTTCGTAATCAGATTGCCGAAACGGTCAATGTGAACCACCTCGCCCTCGATGCCCCCCGGCGTCATGATCGGAACGGGAACCGGCAACTCGACCAGGTCTGCGATTCGCGAACCGAATTCGGACAGGGGCACACCGCGCGCAAGGTGGGCCGCAACGGGCGCAAAGACATCGCGCCCGTGAAACGTCGGGCTGATTTCACCGCGCATAAAACGCGGGTTTTCGATGATTCGCGCATCCTGTATGGGATAACGCCTGACGAAAAAAGTGGCGATGCCGTTGTCGGGGCAGACGAGATACTGGCCTCCCGCCTGAATGACAAGGCCGTGGCGCGGCGTGCCGACTCCAGGGTCCACCACGGCGACATGAACGGTGCGATCTGGGAAAAACGGAAGCGCGCCCGCCAGAAACAACGCCCCTTCCATGATGTCGCGAGGCGGAATATCATGTGACAGATCGGTAATCGTTAAATGGGGCTGAATGGCGTATATCACGCCCTTCATGGCGGCCACATAGGGATCGCGCACGCCGAAGTCCGTGGTCAGCGTGACAAGGGGCGCGGCCATGGAATCTCACGGTGCGCACCGGACGCAATTGCGCCCGGCCGCTTTGGCCGCGTACAACGCGCCGTCCGCGGCATGAATAAGTTGTTCGATCGTTTCGCCATGGCGGGGCCACTCCGCCAGTCCTTGGCTGATGCTCACGCGAAACGTCGCCCCGTGAAAATCGAAGGTGCGTTGCTGAATGGTCGTGCGGAGGCCTTCCGCAACCGCTATCGCCTCGTCGAGCGGAGTCTCCGGAAAAAAGATAATCGCCTCGTCGCCCCCGTAAAGACCAGCCCTGTCCTGCTTGCGAATGCTGTGGCGGATCATCGCGCCCATTTCACGCACGACCATGCGCCCCGCCAAGTGCCCGTGCGTGTCGTTGACCTTTTTGAGGCCGTCCAGATCCGTCATGGCGAGCGAGAGCAACCGGCGTGCGCCATCGCGATGGATTTCCGCGTCGAGTTCCCGTTTGAACGCATCCATCTTCAGCAAACCGGTCAATTGATCGTAATGAATCAACTGGCGCAGATCGTCATAGAACCGGGCATCGGCCTCGTCTTGCAGCACGAACTTGAACAGCACATCCCCCATCCGGATTTTGTCGCCATGCCGCAGTCGTGACGTCGCCACCGGCTCGTCATTGACAAAGGTCCCGTTGCTGCTGCCGAGATCCGTGATTTCGAATTCATCGCCCTCTTCCGCCGAAACGCGAATGATCCGGGCATGTTCGCGCGAAACGGAGGGCGCGGCAATGCGTACACGCGCCTGCCGGCCGCGACCAAGGACATACGAGTCTTCGGCCAGTGTGATTTCGTGCCCGATTTCCCATCCCGACAACACCACCAGCGCCGCTTTGCGGAAAGTCCCCGCCCGGCGTATGTCCGCCCCGCCGATCAGCATCGTGTGATCGTCAAGATTCGTCTTTGCGGTATCGTCCATGCGCATGTTGTCTACTCCCGATGGCGCCGGTCGCTGAAAATCGTATGGTAACAAGGATACACGCCGCGCGCAAGGAACGAATACCTCATGCCGGACCGGACTCCGCCTTTGAAGGCTTCATGGGGCTGTCTTCCGGTGAATCCTTGGCGGCACGGGCCGGGCGCCGCTGACGGGGTTCGCGCTGCATGAGCGACAACAGCGCCGCCAGGCGTTCGTTCAATTCTTGTGCGCGTTTCGACAGGCGTTCACTATCCAACATTTCTCCCGCGGGTCGCTCGTCCGTGGATTCGGCGGCGAAAAGGAGATCCGTGAATTGGGCCTGCGAATCCTTACGGCGCGCCGTTTCACTGATAATTTGCATGATCTTCCCAATGTTATCCGCCATTTGTTCGAGCGTTTGCGCGGTTTCCTGAACGGCTTCCGCATGAAGGTCCGGCCCGGAAACGACGGGCGCCGCCGGTTCGGAAGCGACGTCCGCACGGCGCGTTTCGGGATGCAGCCGGGCGAAAACCTCCGCCCGAATCAAATCCACCACAAGCAAGTCGGGCGAGCATTGCTCCTCGGCCGCCAACCGGATCACGTCGTCCGCCAGCGTCCGCGGCAACTGGCCCAGAAGCGTCGAGGGGGGTGTCGGCGGAAGCGGGGCAACTCGGGGTTGATCGCCTGGGACCGGATAGGCCGACGCTCCGGCGCCCGGCACGCTCACCGGGAAAAAGTCCCCGCTGGGCGAGAGCGATACGACTTCATCGCCCGCCATACGCCGTTGCACCGCGGCCATGTAAAGCCGCAAGGCGCGCCGGATCAGTTCCGAAAAGGTATCCGCCGCGCCGGATTTGATCAGACGATGAATGCGCTCCTCATCCCCGTGGGCGACACGAATTTCTATCGAATTTTTCGCCCGCCCCCCTCCTTCCGAAACGCCGGCGCCGCCCGCCCGCTTGGGAATCCGCGGCGCAATGGCGTCGAGCGCGCCCAGCATGAAGCCCGTGGCCGGATTCCGAAACATGACGCGAAACCCACTGTTGCGACCCGCCCATGCCTGATCCAGAAAGACCAAAGCGGCCCGGATCACATCGCTCATGGAGGTATGGGATGTTTTTGCGAGCGCTTCTTCGATGCACCGTTCGTCTTCCGAAAAGATTCGGAAACGCAACCGCTTGGAAGGAATATTTGCCATGCCACACCTCACAGGCGCGTTGGACAGCCCAATATTGCCGATTGCCAAAATTCGTATGTGTATATTGCCATACAAGGAAACAAAGGTCAAGGGCTTCGATCGAATCGTAAACCAAACCAGACGATTGAAAACCACTTGGCAATCCCACATCAAGTACGCTACACTTCTTCCATCACGCATAGCGATCATCTGCCGCCCCCGGAGAGGATCGTTTTCACCATTTCTTTTTCATTCAAGACCACGGAGGACAAAAGGGATGAACATTCGTGAGTCGGCCGCAAAGCCCGCCCTATTGATGGTTTTATTGTGCCTCTGCGTCTTTTCGATGATGGCTGCGGGGAACCCGGCCTTCAAAAAGGCCGACGGATACCGCGGAATCTGGTACTGCAACCAGGAAACAAGGGATGAATACGTCTACAAGTACAGCGGGGGGCTTGGAACGTACTGCGCCGATCATATCCCGCTGGCGGTTTACGCGCCGGAGGTGAACAAGACGTTTTTCGTGTACGGCGGTATCGGCGACGATGGCACGACGCTCCTTGAAATGGCGGGCTGCTATGATCATAAGACAAAGAAAGTCTGTCGTCCCACGATTGTCATGGACAAGGGCACTTCCGACGCGCACGACAATCCCGTGATTGCGCTCGACGGCAAGGGGCATGTCTGGATCTTCGCCAGCGCGCACGGGACTTCCCGGCCCGCGTATGTCTTCAAAGGCACAGCGCCCTATTCCATAGACGATTTCGAGGAAGTCGCAAAGACGAATTACTCCTATCCGCAACCGTGGTGGATTCCGGAAAAAGGTTTTCTGTTTCTGCACACGCTTTACCAGGGCGGGCGCATGCTGTTTTCAAGCACAAGTCCGGACGGGATGCAATGGTCCGAACCGCGCTGTTATGCGCGCATTGAAGAAGGCCATTACCAAGCGACGTGGCCGTGCGGAAACCGGGTAGGCGCCGTGTTCAATTATCATCCGAAGAAACGGGGCCTGAATTTCCGAACAAACGTGTATTACATCGAGACGGCCGACATGGGCGCCACGTGGACCACCGTGAGCGGCGCGCCGGTCGAAACGCCGATGACGGCTGTCGAAAACCCAGCACGGGTATACGACTATGCCGCCGAAAAACTCAACGTCTACATCATGGACCTGAACTACGATGCCGAAGGCCGTCCGGTTATCCTTTATCTTACAAGCAAAGGCTGGGAACCGGGGCCGAAGAACGCGCCGTACACATGGTGGACCGCGCATTGGAACGGCCGCGAATGGGACATCCGGGCCGCGGGAACGAGCGACCACAACTATGACATGGGAAGCCTCTATGTCGAACCGGATGGCGCTTGGCGTGTCATCGGGCCGATGTTGCCCGGCCCGCAGCCTTACGGCACCGGCGGCGAGATAGTGATGAAGACCACGAAGGATCAAGGCGCGACGTGGTCCGCGGATATCCCGCTCACCGCCAACAGTCCGCGCAACCATTCCTATGTCCGCCGCCCGTTGAACGCCCATCCCGGCTTTTATGCGTTCTGGGCCGACGGCGACGCCCGGAAACGATCCGAATCCCGCCTCTATTTTTACGACAAGAAAGCCGGCCGCGTCATGCGCCTGCCGGACAGAATGGATGGTTCCATGGCTCGTCCCGAAGAGGTGTCGCGCCACGGATGTCAATCGGACCGATCCGACTGATCAGGCGAATCTGGCGCATTCATGGAGCCGTTCAAGGAACCGTTTTGCGCACACCCAGCCAATTCCGTTAGGCTATCACCCGTTTCAGACAAGGAGGAATTTCCGGATCATGACATCGCGCGAACGGGTCATTCGCACGCTGGAATTTGATTATCCCGACCGGGCGCCGCGTGATTTGTGGGCGCTGGCGGGCGTGGGCATGTTGCGGAAAGCGGAACTCGACGCGGTCTGCAAACGCTTTCCAAGCGACTTCACCGGCGTTGACGGGCGCTACGGTCCTTCGTCCGTGTCGCGTGGTACGCCGGGCGAAGTCGGCACCTATGTGGACGAATGGGGCTGCGAATGGACCGTAGGCGAGGTGGGCGTCTGCGGCGAGGTCAAGCACCCGCCGCTGGCCGATTGGAGCCGGTTGGAATCCTGGTCGCCGCCTTGGGAACTGATTGACAAGGCCGACCTGAGTCGCGTCGAGGCAAGCCATCGCGCCACGGACAAGTTCACGAAAGTCGGCACACATGTCCGGCCCTTCGAGCGAATGCAATTCCTGCGCGGCACGGAAAATCTGTTCATGGACATCCTGTGCGAGCCGGACGAGTTCAGGCATCTCTGCAAATTGATTCATGAATTCAATCTTCGCGACATCGAGATGTGGTCTAAGACCGCCGTGGACGCGGTCGGTTTCATGGACGATTGGGGCACGCAAAACGCGCTGCTGATTCCACCGGAGAAATGGCGCGCAATCTTCAAACCGATGTACAAGGATTACTGCGATATTCTCAAAGGCGCGGGCAAGTACATCTTTTTCCACAGTGACGGCCACATCGAGGCGATCTATCCCGATCTCATCGAGATTGGAATTCATGCCGTCAACAGCCAGTTGTTCTGCATGGACATTGAGGGGCTGGCGCAACGCTTCAAAGGCCGCGTCACGTTTTGGGGCGAGATTTCGCGGCAGGACATTCTGCCGTTCGGTACGGTCGAGGATGTCCGCGCGGCGGTCCGGCGCGTCCGGCGCGCGCTGGACGACGGCAAGGGCGGCGTCATCGCGCAGTGCGAATGGGGCGTCCGCGATCCGAGAGAAAACATCGAGGCCGTGTTCGAGGCATGGAGCGAGCCGATGGAAAGGAACAACCGATGAACAATCGCGAACGCACGCTGGCCGTGCTGAATTATCAACCCTATGATCGGATGCCGGTGGTCCATTTCGGGTATTGGGGCGACACGCTGAACAAGTGGGCCGCGGAAGGGCATATCACAAAACGCATGGCCAAGGCGTGGGGCGACGGCAATGCCACTGATCTCGCACTCGATAAAAAACTCGGCTTCGATTTCAATTACTACACCTGCTTCCACACCGACACGCACCTCCGGCCGGGTTTCGAGCGCAAGGTGCTCGAAGAATTGCCGGATGGATCGCGCAAGGTGGTTGACGGCGAAGGCGTCGTGATCCTTGAGAAGTCCGGCGCGGTCGGCATTCCGCCCGAAATCGATCATTTGCTGAAAGGCCGCAAGGAATGGGAGGACCATTACAAGCACCGCCTGCAATTCCACGAGGAGCGCGTGACGAAAGCCCGTGTGCGCGTGGGGCGGAAAATGGTTTCCTTCGACGAGGGGGGACTCGATTATCTCAAGCGCGACCGGCGGACTTTTCCGTATGGACTTCACTGCGGCAGTCTCTTCGGCCGCGTCCGCAATATACTGGGCGTGACGGGTGCGACCTATCTTTACGCGGAGGACGAGGCGCTGTTCGATGAAATCGTGAACACCTACGGCGACCTCTGTTTTCAATGCGCCAAGACGGCGCTCGAAAGCGGCGCAAAGTTCGATTTCATCCATTTCTGGGAAGATATCTGTTTCAAGAATGGACCGCTTATTTCACCGTACGTGTTCATGGAAAAAGTGGGGCCACACTATCGCCGCATCACCGATCTCGCACGGAGGCATGGAATCAATATCTGTTCGCTCGATTGCGACGGCATGATTGATGCCCTCATTCCGACGTGGATCGAAAATGGCGTCAACACGATGTTCCCGATTGAAGTGGGCACATGGAACGCCAGCATCGAACCGTGGCGCGCGCAATACGGCAGGGAATTGCGCGGCGTGGGCGGCATGAACAAAAACGTGCTGTCGCGCGATTTTAACGCGGTTGACGCTGAAATCGAGCGCCTGCGACGGCTTGTGGATTTGGGCGGCTTCATTCCGTGTCCCGATCACCGCCTCGCGCCGGATTCCAAATGGGACAATGTCCGCTACTACTGCGACCGCATGCACGAGGTGTTCGGTTGAACACGCTGACGGGTAACAAACGGCATCGCGCGTGAGTGCAAAACACTCCATGTACGGGTGAGGCATGGAACTTCAATTGGTTGCACAAATTGCCCAAGACGTTCTTGTTTTTTTTATAGAAACCGGATTTTAAGGCACTGACTCCTGAATTCCGACGGCCTCGTTTAGGTTCATCCCTCTATTCTTGCGGAAGGTGTAAAGGGTCCCATGCGTCCTTTTGGGCGCTTATGTCCATTTGTCCTTGCCCGATGCGCATGAACGGCATAGTAGGCATAGAGTCAGGCATTCCCGGCAAAATTGAAAGCGCGGGAATGGCTTTGTTAGTGTTTGGTGTTGTTGCGGCACAGGCGCATGACGCGCACATGAAAATGGCAAAGAAGGGAACGAGAGCAATGGCGGCGCGAGTTCAGATATTCGACACGACCCTGCGGGACGGCGAACAGTCGCCCGGAGCAAGCATGAACGTGCAGGAAAAGGTCCAACTGGCCCTGCAACTCGAACGCTTGGGCGTGGATATCATTGAAGCCGGTTTTCCCGTCGCCTCGGATCAGGAATTCGAAGCCGTGTCGAAAGCGGCGGAACTCGTCAAAACCAAAAGTGTGGCGGCATTGTCGCGCGCCGTCTCGGGCGATATCGAGCGCGCCGCCAAGGCCCTTGAAAAGGCGGCAAATCCGGTTTTGCACACGTTCATCGCCACGTCGGACATCCATATCGAACACAAACTGCGCATGACGCGCGATCTCGTACTTGAAAACGCGGACAAGGCCGTTCGGCTGGCCAAGAAACTCGTGGGACGCGTCGAATTTTCCGCGGAAGACGCCACGCGGTCCGATTGGGACTACCTGGTTCAGGCCGCCGGCGTGGCGATTGCGGCCGGCGCCGATGTGATCAATCTGCCCGATACCGTCGGGTTCACGACGCCCGACGAAATCCGTGAAATGTTCCAATACGTCATTGGAAAGACGCCCGGCGCGGACAAGGTCGTTTTTTCATCCCACAATCACAACGACCTGGGCCTTGCCGTCGCCAACGCGCTGGCCGCGGTTCAGGGAGGCGCGCGGCAGATTGAATGCACGATCAACGGCATCGGCGAGCGGGCCGGCAACACTTCGCTCGAGGAAGTGGTCATGGCCATGCGCGTCCGACACGACATGCACCCCTTCGAAACCGGCATCGTAGCCAGCGAACTCTACAACACAAGCCGGTTATTGAGTAATCTGACCGGCCTGTCTATTCCCTATAACAAACCGATCGTCGGCCGCAACGCCTTCGCGCACGAGTCGGGCATCCATCAGCACGGCATGATTGCCAACAAGGCCACCTATGAAATTATGACGCCCGAATCGGTCGGGCGTCCGCGCAGTGAACTGGTGCTTGGCAAACATTCCGGAAGGGCCGGTCTCGCCAAACGCTGCGAGGAACTCGGATACCATCTTTCCGACGAGGAAATCTCGCGCCTTTACCAGGATTTCATCGTCCTCGCGGACCGCAAAAAAGAGGTTTTCGAGGACGATTTGCGCGTGCTCATCGTCGCCATGCAAAACGAGTCGTTCGAGGTGTACCATCTGGGCCAAGTGAGGACCGCCGGGGGCGATCCCGCCATGGCTTTCGTCAAACTGCGCAAGGGCGACACGGTCTTTACGGACACGGCCACGGGCGACGGGCCGGTGGATGCCGCGTTCCAGGCCGTGGACCGCATCACCGGCTACAAGGGCAATCTCAAGGAGTTTTCCATCCGCGCCGCCACAGGCGGAACCGACGCCCTCGGCGAGGCGCATGTAACCGTGGGATTCGGCAAGCGGACCTTTATCGGCACCGGCGCCAGCACCGATATCATCGAAGCCGCCGTCAAGGCCTATCTCAGCGCCGTCAACAAATATGCGGCCCTTCAGGCCGGCTAGGAACCGCGCGAACATGAACGGGACGAGGTCGTTGGGATTGGGTTCTTTTACACGATTATTGGCTGCCGTGCTGTTGTGCGCGGGTGCAGGCGCTTTTGGAAGCGACTGGCCGGCCTATCTGCGCGACAATGCACGCAGCGGCGTGACGGATGAAACGATCGTTTTACCGCTGCAACCGGCATGGACCCATGTGCCCCGTCATGCGCCCAGACCCGCATGGCCGGCCCCCGCCAAACAGGATTTTTGGCATGAAATCCGGGAATTGCGTCCTGTTGTAACCTATGATCGCGCCTTTCAGCCCGTGATAGCGGGCGACGCCCTCTACTTCGGGTCATCGTCCGACGATCACATGTATTGTCTCGATGCCGCAACCGGCGCGGTGCGCTGGCGGTTTCGTACCGAGGGACCGGTGCGTCTGGCGCCCGTTATTGACGGTGGCCGTGTTTACTTTGGATCGGATGATGGCCGAGTATACGCGCTAGACGCATCGTCCGGAAAGCCGATATGGCATTTCCGTCCACCGGAACCCGATTGGCGTATTCCCGGCAACGGCCGCATCGTTTCATGGATGCCCACGCGAAGCGGGTTGGCCGTCGAAAACGGGATCGTCTATGCGTGTTCGGGACTGTTCGGCTCGCAAAGCGTGTATGTAAGCGCTTTGGATGCGGCCACCGGCGAACCCCGCTGGAGCGTGAAAACGCCCGGCATCGCCCCGCAAGGTTATCTCGTGCTTTCGCCCACGCGTCTCTTCATCCCCACCGGACGGACCAATCCCGTCGTCGTTGACCGGAAGACCGGCAAAGTGTTAGGCGAAACGGAGGGCGCCGGGGGCGCGTATGCCGTGCTGGTGGACGGACAGGTCGCGACGGGACCGGGCCGCACCAGTGGAAATGAACTCGAGTTGGCCGATGCCGAGTCCCGGGAAACGATTGCATCGTTTCCGGGGCTTCGCATGGTCGTTGCGGGCGACACCGCCTACCTGCAATCCCTCACTGAACTCTGGGCGCTGGATCGGCCGCGCTACGTCGAACTATCGCACCGTCAAATCCTGGCGCAGAAACGGATCAAGGATACAGAAAAAGCGCTTCGGCAGGCTAAGGACGAAACCGAAATCGCACGGCTCAAGCAGGCCATTTTCGAAGATGGCGCGACGGTCGCCGCACTGTCTCTTGAAATGGGCGCCTGTATCCGCTGGAAGAAGGCCATCGAGGCCCCCTATGCGCTGATTTTGGCGGGCGATGTGTTGTTCACCGGTGGCAACGGTTTTGTGGCTGCCCATGCCATTCAGGACGGCACGGAAAAGTGGCGCACCGATGTGGACGGGTGCGCGTATGGCCTCGCCGTAGCCAATGGAAGACTTTACATAAGCACCGACAAGGGACGGATTTATTGTTTTGGCGCGGACCCGGTTTCTGAAAAAACGTCCGCCGAAGTCTTGCCGTCTTCGCAGGCCTTTCCCGCCGATGAGGCAATGGCGGAGGCCATTCTGAAGCAGACGGGTATCGAAAAAGGATACTGCCTTGTCCTGGATTGCGGATCAGGCCATCTTGTCCGGGAACTGGCCAGGCGGAGCGACCTGCATGTCGTGGGCATCGAGCCGGACCCGTCAAAAGCGGAAGCTGCAAGCGCTATGTTGATGACGGAAGGACTGTATGGGGCGCGCGTAGCCGTTCATACCGTTTCCCCGCCGCTTCCCTATACGAGCATGATGGCGAACTTGGTTGTCTGCGAAACAACGCCGTCGGTTTCCTGCCGTGAAGTGTTGCGTGTTCTGCGGCCCTACGGTGGCACGTTCTGCATCGGCGATTCCGATGCATCGCGCCTTGAGGCATGGCTGACCGGGGCCGGCTTGGACGCATCGTGCATTCGCAAGGAGCATGGCGGTATCTGGGCCGTTCATGTCCGGGGTCCGCTCGAAGACGCCGGCGAATGGACGCAACTGTACGCCAATCCGAACCATACCGCATGCAGCCTCGATCCGTTGCGTGGCCCCATGGCGATACAGTGGTTCGGCGAACCCGGTCCGCGCGACATGATTGACCGGCATCACCGGCCCATGTCGTCGCTTTTTAAGGCGGGGCGTCTTTATATTCCCGGCAACGACCTAGTGATGGCCGTGGATCCCTACAACGGATTTCCGCTCTGGCGGTTGGACGCGCCGAACTCGCGCCGCGTCGGCGCGCTAAAAAACAGCGGCCACATGGTCATCGCCGACGATTGGCTTTATGTGGCCGTTCAGGGTGAATGCTGGAAGGTCAATCCGGCGACCGGCGAGAAAGCGGGTATCTTGAAGGCGCCCGGACAGGAGCAGAGACCGCACGATTGGGGATACCTCGATTGCGTGGGCGATGTGCTGGTGGGAACAGGCCAGAAGCCCGGCGCGTCGTTCAATGCGATGAGCAAGGCCACCGTCAACACCATCGAGGGCGATTTTCGCCCTGTGATTGTCAGCGACTGTCTCTTTTGCGTGGATCGCCAAACAGGCCAGACGCGCTGGCTGTATCGCAACGGCTGTATTCTCAACAACGGCATCATGATTGACGCAGAATCGGCGGAATCCGATCGGTGTATTTACCTGCTGGAAAGCCGCAACGAGAAGGCCATGGGCAACGATCGCGGGCGGATTCGACTCGACGAATTCTTCGCGGAGGGCGTACGGTTGCTGGCCCTGCGGCTGGCCGACGGCTCGGTGGTGTGGGAAAGGCCTGTCGCCTTGCCCTATCAGCACATCGCCTATCTCAACGGTTCGCGTGGCGTGTTATTGGCCACGGGAACCTACAACAAGGGCAACGAGGTCTGGTACGGCCTTTATGCCTTCGACATGAAAACCGGCGGGGACAAGTGGCAGACTCCCTACCGGGCCCTCGACAACCGCAGCACCGACAATTTCGCCGAGATTGACGGCAGCCACGGCGAGCAATGGCAGCACCCCGTCATAATCGGAAACACCGTCTACTCACGGCCCTTTGCGTTCGACCTCCAGACCGGCCAAAAGAAAGACTATATTGCCCGCCGGGGCGGCCATGGCTGCGGCGGATTGACCGCCTCGGCGTATTATCTCTATGGACGGGGAAACAATCCACGCATGTATCCGACGGAAACCGCCGCCACCGAAGGCATCCCCTTGACGAACGAGACGCGACCCGGCTGCTGGCTCAACATCATCCCCGCCGGCGGCCTTGTCATGATCCCCGAATCCAGTTCCGGCTGCACCTGCGGGTATCCCCTTCAGACCTCGCTGGCCCTGATCCCGGCATCCGCCCTAATCGCCGAAGCGAATGGACGCTAATGAAAACTGCGGACAAGGGATCCGATTAGAAGATACCAGCCGTCCGCAAGAACAAAAAGGATGATCTTGAAGGGCAGCGAAACGAAGATCGGCGGCAGCATCATCATTCCCATGGCCATCAGCGTACTGGCCACGACCATATCAATGATCAAGAAGGGGATGTAAATGATGAAGCCTATCTGAAACGCGATGCGCAATTCGCTGAGGATGAACGCGGGAATCAACACATGGGTCGGCACATCGTCGGGCGTGTTGGGCCGTCCGCGCTTGGAAATTTCAAGGAACAGCGCAAGGTCTTTTGCGCCGACCTGGCGAAACATGAAGGTGCGCAGCGGCTTGATGCCGGCGGCCAGCGCCTCGTCCTGCGAAACCATCTCGCCGCGCACATAGGGGCCGATGGATTTGTTGTACACCTCGTTGTACGTCGGGTACATGATGAAATAGGTAAGGAACAGCGCAAGGCCGATGAGCACCTGGTTCGGCGGCGACTGTTGCGTGGCCATGGCCTGCCGGAGAAATCCAAGCACGACGATGATCCGCGTGAACGACGTCGTCATGACAAGGATCGAGGGCGCGAGCGCAATGACGGTAACCAACACGACCACGCCCAGCGTTGTCGGCAACTGCCCCGGCGCCGTTGCGTTGTGTACCCCGCGCAGGAGGTTCATCCCCGTGCCGCTCTCGCCGGTCTGCGCACAGGCCGTATCGGCCGCCAGCGCAATGGCCAAAAGCGCCGCCCATCGCAGGGCGTTTTTCGCCACGGCCCCTCGCGAACGATCAATCCCGCGAGTCACGCATGCGTCCCTCCAGGTATTGCTGGAGCCGCTGAACATCCCTGCGCAACGCATCCAATTCGGCCTCTTCGGAAGGTCCGGGGGATGCCGGTTGTTCCTGTGCGCGCAGACTCGCCTGCAACTCGCCGAGAAACGATTCAGCGCGACGGGTCTCCGGCGAGACCGGTTGAACCGGAGCCGCCGCCGGCGCCGTTGGAAACGCCGCCTCGTCGAATTCCGCGATGAGCGACATGCCATTGGGTGTCACGCCGATAATCAACATTTTACCGCCCGTGCGAACATAGTGCAGGCACATCCGCGGCGACAGATGCACCTTGCCGGCCAACTGCCCCAATTCCACGCCCGCCAACATCGGCGTATTGCGGCCCAAGCGGCGCACGAGCCACAGCGCCGCCACGATCAACGCCAGCACCAAGCAAAGCGATGCGAGCGTGCGCAGGACATTCCGCGTCATGGAGGGTTCTTCGGGCATTCTTGCCGGGCGCGTCTCCGGCGGTTGCCCGGCCGCATCCATTTGCGCCTGCACCTGTCGGATTTTCTCCGCCTCGGCATCGCCCTCCCCCCTCAATTCGGACGGGGCATATTGGGGGAGATCGAGCGCCGGCGCCTCGGTCGTATCGTAATTCTCACCGGGAACCTGTTGAGCCGCCGCCATAAACGCCAACACGAGCAATCCCGCGGCAAGCCGGATACTACGCGTCATACTCCCCCTCCTCTTTTTCTTCCACGGGGGTTGCGCCGATAATTTCGGCGATGCGCACATGAATTCCGTCGGCGATGACCACAATTTCACCCTTGGCCAGCGGTATGCCATTGACGAAGATATCCGTCATTTCGCCAGCCAGTTTATTGAGCGGAACCACCGAACCTTGCTTGAGTTCAAGCACGTCGCGGACGGCGAGGGTGGTTTGCCCCAAGTCAATGGTCAGCACAAGCCGCACCTTTTTCAGGTCTTCGATACCCAAGTGCTCTCCGGAAACATCCGCCGAAGACTGTACTTCGTCAAATTCATGCGCTTGGGGTTCGGGTTGGCGGAAACGGTTCATAGCACGTACACCGTAAACTTGGTGTGAAGCACCTCGATAATCTTGATTTCCGGGTTAGGCTTGGTCTGAAAACGACGCAACAGGGCATCGGCCTCTTCGCGGGCTTGTTCGCGAATGCTTTTCTGAACGGCGGCATCGTCCAGTTCCTCGCGGGTTCGTCCCCGGTGCAAATCGGCCAACATCGCGACGAACCACTGCTTGTTCTTCTCCACCAGCGCCTTGGTTTCCTCGTTTTGGCACACCATCGAAACCGTGTAGATGAGCACCGATGTCGGCGCGTTGGGATCGCTGTTCGCCACGGCGGTCTGTGCCTCGGGAAAATCATACACGACGGATGTCGCCGGTATGGCGTTGGACGGCAATTCCTCCTCGTGGTTTTTTTCTGCCTCCGCGTTCAGCCGGGGCGCCAATAAAAATTTGTATGCGCCCATCCCGGCGCCCGCCGAAACCAGCGCCACCACAACTATGATGACAATCCAAACGACCGTGCCGCCCGACTTCTTGGGCGCCGCTTCCTTTTCATCCGCCATGGGTGTCCACCTCGCTAGTGTATTGAATCATAGCAAAACGCAATCCACGCTTCCCTTATTGTTCCGCCATTGCTTCGCGGCCCATTGTACTATGCTTACCCGCACCGCTTACAAGAATTTCTATCCGCCGGTTGGCTTCCCGGCCTTCTTCCGACGTATTGACGGCCCGGGGCCGGCCTGCCCCGCACGCCACAATTTCAAAGGCATCCATTGGCAGTTTTCCGGCGGCCTGCAAGCGCCGCGCCACGGCGTCGGCGCGCGCAAAACTCATATCCATCAAATCGCGATAGGCGGAACCTTCCCTCAGCGGGCGATCGTCCGTGTGCCCCTTGATCGTGGCCCGGCACGACGGATACATCGCCAGTCCATCGGCCAAGGCTTGCATCACATCGTTTGCCTCTTCACGCAACGTCGCGCTCTCGCCATCGAACAAAAACGAGGTCGGCAACGTGAAAACAACACCGCCCCCGGCATCGAACGTCACGCGCAGCGCGTGCGTCTTTCCCAGGATCTGCACGCGGCGCTGCACTTCCCGCGCCACCCTTCCCCAATCACCGCCGCCGCGATCATCCGCCGGCGTCACGCCCAGCACCCGTTGAAACGATTCGAGCGCCTCGCGCAACTTCTTCTCATTGACTGTGGAATACGCGGCCAACAGGATAAAAAACACCAGCAACAGGCTCATCAAGTCGCCATAGGTCACCATCCATCCCGGCGCGGCGGGGTGAACGGGATTTGTGAAACGCCGCCTATGCACGCGGAAGACTCCGATCGGTGCGTACCCGTTGCCTTACGGACGGGGCAACGAACGATTTCAATTTCTGCTCGACCATCCGGGGGTTGTCGCCCGACTGAATCGAAAGAATCCCCTCGATCATGATCGCCTTGTCCAGCGCCTCGTTGGCCGTCCGCACCCGCAATTTGCCCGCCGCGGGAAGAAAAACCAGATTCGCCAGAAGAACGCCGTACAGCGTGGTAAGAATCGCCACCGCCATGCCGTATCCGATGCGGGACGGATCGTTCATCGAGGACAGCATTTGGACAAGGCCTATCAACGTGCCGATCATCCCGAAGGCCGGCGCATAGGCGCCCATGGCCGTCAAGATGGATTGGGCCAGCGAGTGCCGGTCTTCCATAAACGTTATCTCGACGGCCAGCATATCCTTGATGAGTTCCGGGGGTGTTCCGTCAATCGCCAATTGCATTCCGCGCTCGAAAAAAGGGTCCGCCGACAGTTCTGTCCGGCCTTCCAGCGCCAGCACGCCATTCCGGCGCGCCACGCCCGCATACTCGACCAGTTTTTCAATCAATTCCTCAGGAGGTATGACCCTTTCGACAAACGCCTTCCGAACCGTGGAAAAAACAGCCAGCACATCGCGCAGCGGATAATTCAGCAGCGTGGCCGCCAATGTGCCGCCAACCACCAACAGCAATGCGGGAACGCTCCAGAACACCCCCGGATTGCCGCCCAGCAACACCGTAAAGCACACCAAGCCTATTCCCGAAACCAGTCCGATGATCGTGGCGGCATCCATATTCCGCGTTCCGCGCTCCTTGTCGAGGCGATTCTATCACCGCCATCGCCGCCGCTTCCAACGAAGGGACGCGCCGAAACGACGCCTTGCATTTGTAAACACAAAGCGCCAGGCGCAGCCGGTCAAGGACCGGCACACACCTGGCGCGCATGGAACAGGCCGCCCCATGCTAACGGATAAGATTGACGGCTTCCTGCAGAAGCGTGTCGGCGGCGGTTACCGTTCGCGCATTGGCCTGGTAACCGCGCTGCGTCACAATCATATTGCTGAATTCAGTGCCCAGATCCACGTTGGAGCCCTCAAGGACACCCCCCGACACGGACCCGAGGCCGCCCGTGCCGGGCGCGCCGATTTGCGCTATACCCGAGGCGGGCGTTTCCGCAAACAAGTTGTCGCCGGCGCGCGCCAGTCCACCGAGATTGCCGAAACTCGCAAGCGCCACCTGGCCGATAACCTGTGAAATCCCATTCGAGAACACGCCGTAAATCACGCCATCGCCGGCCACATTGAAACTTTCCAACACGCCGCGGGCATATCCATCCTGGGAGATCATTGTCAGGTCGCTCGCTCCTGAAAGACTCGTCACGCCCGAAAGATTGATGGCGAATTCGAATGGGGTCGTTGGCGTTGCGGAACCCGAAAAGGCGCTGGCCGGCACCGACACCTGATTCTGGGACGGCAGGCTTGCACGGGCGGTAAACACGCCGGATCCGTCAAGGCCCCCCTCCGCATAAAATCCGCCTGTGCTGTCGAACAGGACGCATCCCGTCTGGCCCGCGGGCACATTGGACACATCGGTTCCGTTGAATGTCGCGGCCCAAGTCCAGGCGTTGTACACGGTCCCACTGTCGGTGACCTGTGCGCGCTTGGTAAAAATAATCTGGATCTGGCGCTCGGCGCCGAGCGAGTCGTAAACACGCAAGGTGCGCGACACCTGCGTGCCCACGTCGGCGTCCGCGGCCAGATTGCCCGCCAGCGCGGTATTTTCCGTGGCGCGAACGACGGAGGTATTGCCGATGGGGATCGTGATGTCGCTCAAGGTGGCGGTGGCGGGAATCACCCCCGTCGCGTCGGCCATATAGCCCTGCACGCGCAAACCCGTCGCCGGATCGACAAGGATCCCATTTACATCCCGTGCAAAGGAACCGTCACGGGTGTACAGGAGGGTGCGCCCATTGCTCATGATGAAAAATCCGTTGCCCTGAATGGCCAGATCCGAATCCACGCCCGTGCTAAACAGCGATCCCTGGCCGAAATCAATGTCAATGCTGCCCACGACCACCCCAAGGCCGATCTGCTCCGGATTTGTACCGAGGATATCCCCCGTACGGGCGCCGCCGCCCTGCAGTGTCTGCGAAAACAGATCCTGAAAATTCATCCGGGATGCGCGGTAGCCGTAGGTATTGATATTCGATATGTTGTTGGCCACGACATCCATCCGGCGTTGATGCGCCAGCAGTCCCGTGACACCCGTGTAAATTGCCGTTCCCATGCTCGTAATCTCCTTTTTTTTGTTTTTCCGCGCCCTGCAGGACGCCTTTATTCGACCCGTTGTATCGAAGAAACCGAAATGGCCGCATCGTTCACCATGACGTAAAGGCCCGACCCGCTGGTCATGAGCACCCGCGTGACCTTGCCTTCCTGCGCGTTGCCGTTGACATCCGTCCCCGAAACCGTTCGCCCGATCAGTGAATTGGCCGCGAGAAAATTGGTCTGTTCGACGGCTCCGCTCAATGCCGCGAAGCGATCATTCAGGTTGTTCATTTGTTCCAGCGCCGAAAACTGCGCCAATTGCGACAGCATCTCGGCATTGTCCGTCGGATCCAGGGGATCCTGGTTCTGCATCTGAAACACCAGCAATTGAAGGAACGCCTCTTTGCCGAGTTCCGTTTCCATGCGGCGTGCGGTCGAAACCGTCGAATTGCCGGTCGTTTGGTTGCCGGCGGCCTTGGCGGTCTCAAGCGACTTTTCGATCACCGCGCGGGCCTGTTGCTGGACACCCCCGAATTCCGAGGCCACCTTGCGCGCGGTTTCCATGCGTTGCGCACGCGTCGGCTCCTGCATCCCCAGCCGTATGCCTACCAAAGCATTCATTGTTTTGTCTCCTTTTTTTCATATCAAAATGTTCAACGCGCCATCGTGTGAAAGGCGGCGCACCGCGGATGGCCGTAGTTCAATCGTCGCGCCGGAACGGGCCGCCACCGCGGGAGTCCACGAAACACCGGTGTCCGCCAAGCCCGCAAATTGCGATCCGGCAAAAGAATGGGAAGAGGCATGGCCGGCCATTCCTGAAGCCACGCTGATGTTCTTCACATCAAGATTATTTGCCGCGAACGCATCGCGTAAAGCCTGCAAATGGTTTTCAAGCGCATCGCGAACCGCCGGATTCGCCGAAAAGAACTTTATATGCAGCGCATCGGCGGCCATGCAGACTTCGATGCGCAACTCTCCCAGCGAGGGCGGGACAAGATGCACCGCAATCGTCTTTTCGTTTTTCGCAACCAGATAGCGCACCCCGCGAAGCGCCACTTCCTGCAACATCGCCGGTGAAACGCGTTGCAGCGCAACCGGTTCGAACTGTAGTTCCGTTGCCGGGAGGGCTTTGGAAACGGCCGGGGGCGAAAGCGAAACACGCAAGCCGACTGCATCCACCGAATCCGTATCGGACTCGGTTTGGGCGGAGACCGGAAAGGCCTCGGTATCGGGCAATTCCACGGTTATCTTTGCGGAAGCGCCGGCAACCGTCCGGGCCGTGCTCGACGCGGCGGCCAGGGTGTCCAGCGCGAGCGCGGGCACTGGTGAACCCGGTTCCGTGGGGTCCGCGGACGCCTTGAGAAGCGCCTGTACAAAACGGGAAAGATCCACGGGCTTTCCCGCGTCGCTTGCGGCGGAACCGCCCTGTGCGAACGAACCCGACACCGCCGAAACAGACTCGGCAAGGGGAGCATCCGGCGCAATGATGCGTCCTGAAAAGGCACTGAGGCATGAAGGTTGGGACAAGGATTCCACGGCGCCTGTTTCCCCGTCAATTGCGGCCGGCTCGGGCGGCCATTGCGCCAACAACGCAAAGAGCGCGGCCCAATCACCGGCACACAAGGGCATGGCGCATTCCGTTGGGTTTGAATCGTCCAAAACGGCTCCGGCATTTTCCGGCGGCGTTGGGGAATCCTCGGGAGACGGCATGGTTTCCCGCGCATGCGGGTCCGCTGCGCTGCCCAAAGGATCCGCGGCTTGTAATTCATGCGTTTTGCATTGTTCGGACAGCGCCTGCATGAAACCGTCTGGCGGCGCTTTTTGAATGCGCACTGCCGGCGCTTCAACCTGCGGCGGCAACACGGCGGCCACGGCCGATGGGTTCATAAAAAGAGTCCTCCTGTTTGAAAAACGACAGACCGGAACCGGTCTTGAGAGTACCGAGTTCTTGAGACAAAAAGATGAGAATTTCCACGAAGATTGGCATTCCCGGGCCATTTCATGTCGGATCAAGCAACAAGATCCGGTGTTGAAATTGAAAATGGCCGCTTTGTAGCGCCGATTTCCAAATCGGCATGTCACGTTTCAGCAAGCCGATTTGGAAATCGGCGTTACATTTTGAGACCTTCACGACTCCGAGTACACGGTACTCTCAAGAACCGGAAAGGAAAGCGGGAAAAAGTATCCGGTTCACCAATTGGGTTCCCGGTTCAACCTTCAATCCGTTGACGGAATCCAATCGTCAAATAGACAGGAAACACCCCCGTTTTCCGTTGAATTTTGGCAGCAGATCCCCGGACCCGATTGTTGCGCGGTCACAACTTTTTGTTTTGAAGTCCCAAGAGGATCGCCCCGGCCTGTTCAGGCGGCATGGCGTCAAGAATTTTCGCGCGTTCCTTTTCTTTGACAAATCGCAGAATGGCGATTGCGTCCTCCATCGGCCAATTTTTCATGGTCTCAGCCGCCTTTTCCGCTTTCATTTGCCCTAGGGAAAGCGCCACGTCTTCCATGCGCTTTTTCTGATCGGCATCCACGGTCTTGATGGACGCGGCAATCTGGGTCTGCACGGCCTGGATTTCCGTTCGAAGCGCGTCGAGATCGGCGCGGGCCTTTTGAAGCCGCGCTTCCTCCTCGCGGATGCGCGCTTCGCGCCGGTCCAGTTCCTCTTCGCGTTGTTTGAGCGCGAGCGCGAGCGCGCTGGTTTGATCGCCGTTTTCGCGGGGTGTTTCGGCGGCTGTCTTGGGCGGGGACTTCGGACGCAGAATCTTCTCGAAACCTTCTTTGGACAAATTTCCGCTGTATGCCAGCAAGCCCGCCAACGATCCCGCGAAGGCAATCGTGGCGATCAATAACACCGCCAGCAGTTTCAGGACCTTCATCGTCAGGCCCACTCCTCTTCGTACGCCACCGCCGCCATATCGCGCCGCCGCGCCATCGCCGCGTATTTCGAGGCGGTTTCGTCGGCAGCCTTTTGTTCGGCGCGTCGCGCATGTTCACGCGCCTGCCGATCCTTGCGTTCGATCAATTTTTCGATGATTCGACGACGCTTCATCGCGTCTTCCAATTCCAGGCGGCGTTTTTCGGCCACATCCGCCAGTTGCACGATATGCGCGTCCTTGTCGTCTATCAACCGCGTCAGGTGTCGTTCAAAACGATAGTATAGCCGCACGTCATCCGGATCGAAAACCGCCCGGGCGCGAATGCCCGCCTCGTCAAAAATTTCGAGCCGCCATGCGGAAAGTTGATCCCGTTCCTGGCGGGCCGCTTCCACATCGCGCCGCGCGCGGGCAAGCGACTGCGCGCGCAACTCTTCCTGGCGCTTCCGAATGCGGAGCAATGTGTCCATCTGGCTTGCCGCCATCGCCACTCCTTACGCGTTCAGTGCGCGTTGCATGCGCGATTCGATTTCCTCATAGGGCGATTTCTCGAAAAGGTCCTGCTGCAAAAAGGCCCGGATGCCGGGCATCAGGCGAATCGCCCGATCAATCTCTGGATTGCTGCCCTGCACGTAAGCCCCGATGTTGATGAGATCTTCCGCGTCGCGATAGGTCGCAAGAACCTGCCGAATCTGCACGGCCAGCGCCTGATGCGATGGCGGCGTCACATCAATCATCGTCCGGCTGACGCTCTGCAGGACATCTATGGACGGGTAATGGCCCCGCGAAGCCAGATCACGCGACAGCGCAATGTGGCCGTCGAGAATGCTGCGGGACGCGTCTCCCACCGGATCGTTCAAGTCGTCCGCTTCCACAAGAACCGTGTAAAGACCCGTAATGCTGCCCTCGGCGGATGTGCCCGCACGTTCAAGCAATTTGGGCAACAGGGCATACATGGAGGGCGGATACCCCTTGGTCGTGGGCGGTTCGCCGGATGCAAGCCCTATCTCGCGTTGCGCCATGGCGAATCGTGTCAGCGAATCCATCAGCAACATGACATCCGCGCCCTGATCGCGGAACCATTCCGCGATGGCCGTTGCGCAGTAGGCGCCTTTCAAACGCCGCAAGGCGGGTTCGTCGGACGTGGCGACGACCACCACGGATCGCGCCAAGCCCTCAGGGCCTAAATCCACGTCAATAAAATCCCGCACTTCACGTCCGCGCTCGCCTATCAAGGCAATCACGCTGATGTCGGCATTGGTATTGCGCGCGATCATCCCCAAGAGTTTGCTCTTTCCGATCCCGCTGCCCGACAGAATTCCGACACGCTGGCCCTTGCCGCAGGTAATGCAACCGTCAATCGCGCGAACGCCCGTCGCTATGGATTCGAGGATGCGCCTGCGTTCGAGCGGCTTGGGGGGGGCCGTCATCAGCGGAACACGAACCGATTCGGACAAGGGCGGACCGTCATCGATCGGCATGCCCATGCCGTCAATCACGCGGCCCAACAACCCAAGCCCCGCCGGAATCGTTTCCGGGGCAAATGTGGGTATAAGCAGACTGCCGGGACCAATCCCCTGGATCGGACCCAATGGCATCAGCACGACTCGGTCGCCGCGAAATCCGACCACCTCGACCGGCAACAACGCCGCATCGGCCCGCGATTGCACATAACAGCGATCCCCGATGCACATCGGCGGCGCCGTGGCCTCGATGGTCAAACCCACTACATCCACGATACGCCCCAAGATTCCGACCGGATCGGCTTCCCGGACCCGGCGGCCATAGATGCCCAGATCAATGGTCTTCACGCGCGTCTTCCACGCCGGCCGTTCGGGCCAGATCGCGCAACGCCTCGGCAATACGCGCAAACTGGCTTTCCATGCTCGCATCTACCCGAACCGACTCCGTGTCCACGATGCAACCGCCGGGGCTTACTTCGTTGTCGGCCCGAATCGTCAATTGCCGCAGCCCTTCGAACGATTCCAGCAGATTGACCTTCTCCGCACGCATCACCTCGAGATCCGCCGGATTCACGCTTACCGTCACGGTGGCCGCATCCACCAGATGTTCAAGCGCCCGTCGGATACTCCGGCGAACAACCTCTTGATGATCGGCCAACTCCGCCTGAAGGATTCGACCGGCAATGAGCAGGGCCAATTCGACAACCTGGGGTTCAAGCGATTCGAGAAAGGCTTCCCGCATCCGCACCAGTTCGACCGCCGCCGATTGCAGCGCCTCCGCCGAACGCCCAACCCGTTCCAAATACTCGGCCTTGCCCGCTTCCACGCCGCGGCGATGGCCGGCCGCATAGGCTTCCGCGGCCAGTTCTTCCGCTTCGGCGCGTGCCTGCCGAAGGATCGCCTCCGGCGTCAACGGCCCTTCCGGCCCCAGCGGATTCCGCACAATCTCTTCCAGCGGTGTGCGTTCATAAAAAGCAAGCGAACGGGGCCCCGGCCCACGCGCCTTGATCACTTTCGCCATGCCGTCTCCCAATGCGGCCCTGCCGCACAACCGCTACACCACCAATTGATCTTCCGATCCGCCGCCGCGTCCCTGAACGACCAGTTCGCCCGCGTCCTCAAGACGACGCACCACGGACACGATCTTTTGCTGCGCCTCTTCGACTTGCTTCAGGCGAACCGGCCCCATGAATTCGATTTCCTCGAGAATCATTTCGCGGGCGCGTTCGGACATGTTCCGGAACACTTTTTCCTTGACCTCTTCGCTGGCCGATTTCAAGGCCATGGCCAGATCCTTCGTTTCTATCTCCCGCAAGGCCTTCTGGATGCCGCCGTCTTCCACGTAGACCAAATCGTCGAACGTGAACATCAGGCGGGCAATCTCATCCGCCAGTTCGGGATCCCGTTCTTCCAAATCGGCCATGATCGTTTTTTCGGCGTTGCGATCGATCCGGTTCAGAATCTCGGCCACTTCCTTCACTCCGCCCGCAAACGTAAAGCCCTGGCTGAAAACAGAAGCCATCTTGCGCTCAAGCACGCGTTCGACCTCACGCACGATTTCCGGCGGCGTGCGATCCATCGCCGCAATGCGCACCACAACATCCGCCCGGATTTCCTGGGGAAGGGACGAAAGGATGACGGAGGATATCTGGGGATTCAAATGGGCCAGAATCAACGCTATCGTCTGCGGATGTTCATCCTGGATGAAACTGCAAATTTGCGCGGGATCGGCCCGCTTCAAAAACTCGAACGGCACCTCCTGGAGACTGCTTTGCAACCGCGTGAGAATCTCCAGCGCCCGTTCGTTGCCAAAGGCGTTTTCCAACAGATTGCGCGCGAAATCAATGCCGCCCTGCGAAACGAAACGCTTGGCCATGGCCATTCGGTAGAATTCTTCCATGACCTGCATCCGGACATCCGGCTCGACGGGGCCGAGACTCGAAAGATCAAGCGTCAACTGCTCGACTTCGTCCTCGTTCAACGACGACAACACCTTGCCGGCCGCCTTAGGGCCCAGACAGGCCAGCAGAATGGCCGCCTTTTCCCGGCCCGACGGTCCGGACGTTTCCGTTTTTGTCCGCTGCTTTAGCGTAAGCCTAATCCTCTTGCGCCAGCCATGATCGTATAACGGCGGCCACCGAATCCGGTTCCGTTTCCGACAACCGCGACACTTCGGACGCGATTTCCTCGCGCCGGCGATCTTCCGCGCTCGGTCCTATGTCGAGCCGAATCGGTTCCTCGATCGGAACCTCGGACGCCGCCTCTTCAACCGGCGTCACAATCGCCCGGCGAAGAAAACGTCGCACCAGCAGGAAACCCGCTATCACCAGCAACACCTTGCCGGCATCCGTACCGTATTGTAACATGCGGTCCATGTTTTTTGCCGACTCGATGGCCTGAAACGCGCCGGTCGCATCGGTCAGCCGGGCCACGTTGAACGGCTGATCGTTTACCGTAATTTCAGTCGGCGTCTCGCCTTCTCCCACCGCCGCCCGAATGTAATCCTCATAGATCTTTTTGCGTTCGGGCGACAAACCGATGTATTCCGTCGTCTCAACGCCCGACGCGTCCGTACTCTTCTTTACATCGCCTTCTATCAATGCACTGACAATATACTGTTTGACCTTGCCCGGTTCGCGCACTGTTTTCGTCTCGGTCGTGCTGGGCTGGAAATTCTGTATTTGCTCCGTGGTTTCCTCCTTGTTTTCGTTTCCGCCCGGCGTCGCGGACCCTTCGGGCAAATTGGCGATGGCTCCCGGCGCGCCCTGCGCCAAAGATTCCCGGTTCGACGTGGTGGTGCTCGTCGTATACGTGCTGATGGGCGTGCCTTCCTCGGCGAGCGTTACCGTCTCGGTCTGCTGGTCGAAATCAACCACCGCGCTCACCTTGACAAGGGCTTGGACGCCGAGGCGCTCGAAATCGCGCAACACCCGTTCCTCGCGTTGTTTTTCCAGTTCGGCGATGTATTCCAGTTTCGAGTTTGCAATGGATGCAAACTGGCTCGTTGGTGGCAAATGCAGGGGGGTACCGTCGGTTGTGACCAGTGTAATATTGTCAAGACCCAGATTGGCTCCCCCGAAACTGCTGATGGTATGCAAAATCGCCTTGATTTCCGCGCGGTTCGGTTTACGCCGGACGTCGAGTGTCACGGCCGCCTTGGATGGACGCTGCTGCGTCGTGAACAGTTCGTCTTTGGCCTCGCGAATAAATACAAATGATTTATTGACAAAATCGAACTCGTCCAACTGGCGTTGAAGTTCGCCCTGAACCGCACGCATGTATTTCACATCCTGCATCCACCGGTTGGACATGATGTCCTGCTCTTTGAACAGTTCAAAGCCGGGCACCCGTCCTTGGACGGCGGGAAGGCCCTTGCCGCTCAACGCCATTCTTGCCCGGGAACGGTCGTTTTGCGGCACCAGAATCGTCTGATCGTTGTCCGCCAGACGGTACGAAATGCGCTCCGCGGACAGGGCATCCGCAATCTTGGGCAATTCGTCGGGATTGATGCCGTCATAAAGCCGCACATACACCGCGCGTCCCGAAGTCGCAACCATGATCCCAATCAGGGCAATGGTCGCCAGCAAGGCTAGAACAATATTGATGCGGGCGCTGGCATTCAGCCGTTGCCACATCTGCACGAGGCCGCTTATGAGCTGGCGCAGAAAATCCACGGGCTACACCTCTTCTCTTCGCCGCCCACATCGTGGACGGCCTTCCACAGGGCGATGGTATTATCGCCGCATTCCCTCGTCGCGCAGCCCCACCCTGCTTGCCCGCTCGTGGCGTCGCAAACAAGGACCCCGAAGACAAACGGCCCGCTCCGCCCGTCTCGGGAAAAACCGGCCCCTAAACGTCATACACGCTCGAACACGCCATACGCATTCAGGGGCTTCAACTGTCACCTCCGCGCTGGTCCGAACCGGCCTTCCGGCTGCGGTCCGGTCTTGCCGCGGCGCGCTACACTTGCATCCGCATCACTTCTTCATAGGCCGCAAGCATCTTGTTGCGCACCGCCATCAACGTCTGAAACGAGATGTCCGCGCGTTCGACGGCCACCATCGTCTCAGTTACATCCTTGATCTCGCCGGACACCAGCCGGCGAATGGTCGTGTCCGCCTCAGTCTGCAAACGCTGCACCTCGGTAATCGCATCCATCAAGACGTTCTTGAAGGAACCGTCCGGACGGCCCGGCGCAGGCGTTCGGGGCGGAAGCGGCTGAAGCGCGTCCACCCGCCCCGGCTGAAGCGTGACTCCCTGCACCATTGGATCAGCCATGTTGGTTCATTGCCAAGATCATACTTGGATGATCTCCAGCGCCTTCTGTGTCATTCGTTTATCCGACAAAATTACACTGATATTTGCATCGTACGCCCGTTGCGCGGAAACCAGATCCGCCATCTCGACCGCAATGCTCACGTTCGGATACGCCACGTATCCATCCGTGTTCGCATCCGGATGGCCCGGATCATACACCATTCGCAGGGGCGACGGATCCGCCGCCACCCTCGTCACCCGAACGCCCAATTCCGATGCCTTGGCGCCGGGCGCCCATTCTCCGCCGCGAAATACCGCCAACTGGCGGCGGAACGCGCCGCCTTTCGCGGTCCGGGTGGACTCGGCATTGGCGATGTTGTTCGCTATGACATTCATCCGCGCACGCTGGGCTTTCAACCCGCTCACGGCTATTTCCTTGGCCGAAATTTCCCGTATCATCGCCGGCCCTTTTCACTGTGCTGCATCATAGTCCAGTCAGCGTAACGTTGTCAACAGATTTTTTGCCATCTCAAATTGTTTGACCACCAGACTACCATATATTGTATATCGTCCGGTATTCATATCAAGATTTGCCATTTCTTCTTCCAAGTCAACTTTATTGTAGTCATTCTTGGAGAAAAATGCAAGACGTTCGAAATCCGGGCGAAATGCGCTTCTTTCGATGTGCCGGGGCTGGGTTTTGCGGAGTGAAACGCGCCCCTCGCCATCGAGCATGTTGCGCAAGGTTGTCTGAAAGTCCAGTTGGGTGGGATTGAAACCCGGGGTGTCCACATTGCTGATGTTGTTGGCAATGATCCGGTGGTTTTCGCGGGCCACCTTCATGCCTGTTACCAACAATCGCAGCGTGTCCACGCCCTCGAATGCCATGCCTGTCTTTCCCTCCTTTCCTCGTCATCCGACACCATGTTGCTTACAAGGATAGCAACGCCTGTGCCATGATCGGGGAAATTTCGCAATTAATTGATTTCAAAAGACTTGAGATTTTTCCACAATTGGCGAAAGCGTTCTTGGAGGGTCATGTCTGCATGGAAAAGGAGTTTTCTTCCTACTGACGGCCGATTCATGTAACCGTGCCCATCACATCGGCCATGCCCCTGAGTTTCGGCAAACTGCGAGATGTCCTGCCGAAGGATTGGCTACGATCGCCGTCTCTCCAAAGCCAGTTCAATGACACGATAGGCGCCGTTGAAAACGCCTTGATGCTTGAGTTTTACGATATTTTCGCAATAGAGGGTTAATAAATCGTCCTCGGAAATCATGAGATCGAGCGTCTGGAGCACCATGGCCGCCGACGTGCATTCCGAAGTGCCGTAACCGAGTTCGGACGCATGGATGGCGCCCCATGCCTCGTGTCCGCCCACTCGGGGCAGGAAGAGCGTCGGCACGGGATAAAAGGCCAGCTCGCTCGGCTTCGTCAAGAGGATGTCCGCCGAACGCATCAGCATGTTCGTTGTATAGACGGCGGCAAAGGTGTCGTCGTTCAAAAACGTGTGCAACCCCTTGACATCCCCGTTGACGGCGTCCTGCGCGAACCGGGTCGTCTCGGCCCAGTCAAAATGCCGCGTCGCCGTTTCCTCGAATCGCGGAATCTCGCGCCTCAACAAGTCGTACACCTTCCGGTGATCGCCGAAGTTGAGATACAACGCCACGTCGCCCGCCTCGATGAGCGGCCACAACGCGCGAACAATGGAAACAAACAAGGGCTGCTGCGCCCCTGCGCCGCCCACGGAAATCAGCAGTCTGCGGGGCCTTTTTCGCGTGATGCGATCCATGCGCGCGGCACAGTCCGCCTCGGCGTTGGCAACCAGTTCATGGTCAACGTAGTTGCCCGCCATGGCCAGTTCGGAACTTGCCAGCCCCTTCGGGATCTCCCCCTTGTTGCCCAGTTCCTTGAGCGTGCGGAAGATCATATAGGCGCTGGACGACTGAACGGTGTGCAAGGCGCCCGGGGCAAGATGAAATCCGAGCGGGCAGTTGTCGGGCACGACGTTGATTACGTTGGACATGCCCGCGAACACGGCGGCCTGCGCCGGCCACGGATGCGTGCCGACAAAGGGCATGTCCGGCGGGATGTCCTTGTAGACATCGGCGAACAAACGCGCAATTTGCATGAGCGGGTAATTCTTTTCGACGCGCTTGTAGGCCTTGCCCAAAAGGGGGTCCCAGATGTAATCGTTGAACAGTTTCGATTTCTGCGACATCCGCGAGGCCAGGGAATACCAGTAGTCTATATCGCGGATCATTCGCGCGCCGGGCGTCTTGAATCCAAGCAAGTCAAACCAGTACGGGACAAGCCCCATGCTGTTCGCCGCGCTGGCGATGGCCATGGCGATGCGGTAGTGGCCGTACCCCATACGGATGGTTCCGATGGCCACGCCGCGATTGGCGTCGAGTTTTTCAAGCGCCGCGCCGGACACCACATTCTTGACACCAATGAAGGGACCAATCACGCGGTTGTCCTCGACGAACAAGGGGTAGAAAGCGTCTTCGTCGTACCGATACTTGCGCGCATATCGCTTGAGCATCCGGGCAGCCTTGCGCTGGCGCGCCATGGGCACCGGATTGCCGAACAGATTCACCGGCTCCGCCTTTGCGGGAAGCGGTTCCACCCGGATTTCCTCGTCCATCCCGTCCGTCCTCCTTCAGCGCATAAAACCGGCCACACGGTTCAGGTTTTCGATCTTCGCGCCGAAGTCCGCATCCAACACCGGCCCCATTAGGGCCATCAATTTCTGAAAATGCGGCGTGGCCATGTGGGCATCCTTCGCGGCCTCATCGGCATAGACCTCGAAGAAGAGATATTCGCCGGGATGGGGCGTTGCGTGGCAAATATAGGCCAACGCGCCGGGTTCATGGGCCTGCACCGCCGCCGCCATCGCCTTCAGTCCCTCTTCCGCTTCCCGCTCCTTGCCGGGCAACGCTCTCAGACGCGCCGTAAACGTAATCATGCGAATCCCTCCCGTTTCTTGCCCATCACGATAACGGAAGCGGGACCGGGTGTCAAACCGGATTGCGAAACAATCCTCATTCACCGCATAATGACACCGACCGGAAAAGCGGAAAAAAGGGTTTGGTCATGGCTACTGCATCATCGGCATTCATTACAGGCGCATCGGCGGGTATCGGCGAGGCGTGCGCCTTGCGCCTCGACAAGGAAGGCTGGCGCGTCTTTGCCGGCGTTCGGCGCATGCAGGACGGCGACGCCTTGCGCGCCAAAGCATCGGAACGGCTCATGCCGGTTCTCGTGGATGTAACCCATGCCGGACAGATTGCCGATGCCGTCGCGGCCATCTCCGCCGTCGTCGGCGACTCCGGTCTCCAGGCGCTCGTCAACAACGCCGGCATCGGGGTAGGGGGGCCGCTTGAATTCCTGCCCCTCGACGAGTTCCGCATGCAATTCGAGGTCAACGTCTTCGGCGTCATGTCGGTAACGCAAGCCTGCATGCCGTTGATCCGAAAAGGCAAGGGACGCATCGTGATGATCGGATCGGTATCCGGCCGTCTGCCCACGCCATTTGCCGGACCCTACGCGGCCTCCAAATTCGCCATCGAGGCCCTGAGCGATGCATTGCGCGGCGAACTGCGGCCGTGGGGACTACACGTTATTCTGATAGAACCCGGCGGTGTACGCACGCCCATCTGGGAAAAATCGCGCCAAATGTCCGCGCGTCTCAAGGAGCAAATGCCACAAGAGGCGTTCGATTTCTACGGCCCGGTCATCGCGAAGATTGACCAAGTTATCAATATGTCCGAGCGCATGGGCGTTCCGCCGGACCGCGTCGCGCGCGTCGTGTCGAAAGCGCTGGCGGCCCGGCGGCCCAAAACTCGTTATTTGGTCGCGCGCTTTGCCCGGACGCAAGCCTTCATCGGCGATTACGTTCCCGACCGCCTGCGCGACTGGATTCTCGAACGGCTGTTGGTTTTGTGAAAGTCCGGTCAGATTCCGGAGATATCCATGGCTGTAATCATCCAGCCATTTTTGCCCTTGGTGGCCGTAAACGTGGCTTGGCCAAGTCCGAAATTGCCCTTCACCGACACCGGTGTCACCGTGGCCATGTTGCCTGAAATCGTCGTCTTGGCCTCCTTCACGCCGATCTCCACTCCATCCAGATAGCCCATCGCGTTGGCGTTGACCAGGAAATCCTTGAATGCCACCTTGTCGCCGATTTGCGACGCATAAAAATCATCCGCGAAATAGGTCATCAATTTGTCAATATCTTTTCCGTTTGCCGCAGCGGCGCATTCCTGAATCTTGCCTTGCAACACTTCCATGTCCGACGGACCTTTCGGCGTGCTCGCACAACCGCCCACTACCGCAAGAACCACCACCAAACACCCCATCAGACTCGTCCATTGTTTCATCGCACCCAAATCTCCATTTTTCACACTTTCGCCCATTGGAATCGGCCCTTTGGCCCAAGGCGCACACGCGCCTCTTCAAATGGTACGACCATTGACGAGACAAGCCGGTTTCACCCGGAATCAGCCTGATCTTCATTTAGCAAAGCATTGTGGAGATTGTAGAGAGCAGGACGCAATGGCCATCCTGTTTATCCTGTCGGATTTTTCTTCGACAGGATAAAGGGATTGACAGGATGGGTTCAGAATACGGGCCAATTGCCACCCTCAAGTGCTCTCTTCGGGCACCTGAAGTTCCTTGCGAAATGCGGCCAGCCGTCCCTTGAGTTGCGTCACGATATCGGCGTAGGCCGGATCGGTGTAAACACTGTGTATTTCGCGCGGATCTTTTTCAAGGTCGAACAATTCCCATTCATCCATGTGTCCGGGCAGGAAGTAGTGAATCAGTTTGTAGCGCGACGTCCGCACGCCGTAATGGGGGCAAGCGTTGTGCGGCCTTGGAAATTCGTAATACTGGTAGTACATGGCGTCGCGCCAATCCTTGGGTGTGCACCCCTTCATGATTGGGAAAAATGAACGCCCCTGCATGTCACCGGGCACGCGCACGTTTGCCAGATCGAGAAAGGTGGGCGCAAAATCCACGTTCAACACCATGTCGCGATTGATGCTTCCAGGTTTTATCACGCCCGGCAACCGCGCCAGAAACGGCATCCGCAAGGATTCCTCATACATGAATCGCTTGTCGTACCAGCCGTGATCACCCAGGAAAAAGCCCTGATCGGACGTGTAGACGACCAGCGTATTTTCCGCAAGTCCTTCCTGATCCAGCGTATCGAGCAACCGGCCCACATTGTCGTCCACCGACGCCACAACCCGCAGGTAATCCTTGATATACCGTTCGTATTTCCAATGGTCGAGCGCCTCGCCGCTCAATTCCGGCGGTGGATCCATTTTGAGATCCTCGGGGGTAAGATCGCGATTCACGCGCATGGTCGCTTCGGCGGCCGCGCGCGAACGATTGGCGTAGTCATCCTTGAAAGTATCCGGTTCGCGGATGTCTTCGTCTTCATACATCCGAGCATGTTTGGCGTCGGGAAGCCAGTTTCGATGCGGCGCTTTGTGGTGACACATCAGGCAAAACGGCGCTTCCCGATCACGCTTCCGGACGAAATCGATCGCCAAGTCCGTTATCAGGTCGGTCACATAGCCTTGTTTCTTGTGCTTCCGTCCCATTTCAATCATGATGGGATCATGATAGTTGCCCTGCCCCGGCAAAATATTCCAATAATCAAAGCCTGTCGGATCGGTCACCAAATGCCATTTACCGATCATGGCCGTTTTGTATCCCTCGTTTCGTAGGAGTTTCGGGAAGGTCGGTTGGCTGCCGTCGAACTTGTCTGAATTCGTCTTGAATCCGTTGACATGGCTGTACTTTCCGGTAAGGATACAGGCACGGCTCGGACCGCAGATGGAATTCGTGCAAAAACAATTTTCAAATCGCACGCCCTCGTCCGCGATGCGATCAATATTCGGCGTGCGGTTGATGCGGCTTCCATAACAACCGATCGCATGCGCCGCGTGGTCGTCCGACATGATAAACACGATATTCGGTTTTTTCTTTCGCGTCTTCGCTTCCGCAACGGGATTCCATCCCCCGAGAATCGAACCTAATCCAAGCGCACCCATATATCCCAATGCTTTTCGTCGCGAACATCCCCGAGCCATTGCGATTGTCTCCTCTCTCTTCTCTTTGCGCCTTCCATTATATCCCGAATCAAGACGGTCCGAAATACTTTTTTTTGCAAAGCCGCCACGCGGCAAGGCGGCGTTTTGTCATGGGATGAAACCCCTTGTAAAAAATGATGAAATCCGGCGCCGATTTCCGGATACTTTCCGAAAGCGTGTACGGAAAGTCGCTTGAGCGTGCTTCGCGGGACAGACTATCGAGTCTGCCATTCCCGAAGCCGGAAATTGGCGACGTCCGACAGACCAGACCCTCTGTCCCACAACCTTTTCGCACACGCTCCGAGACGAAGAAACCAACGGACAGGAGCGATTGATGAAGAGAAGCAACGCGTTTTTGTTTCTGGCATGTTGCGTGGTCCTGCAGGGCACGATTCCCGCCGCGAAGGCCGCGGACGCCTCGCGGGGCTATGCTTTCACGGACAAGGTGGTCCTCGCCTATTATTACATCTGGTTCAATGAAGACAACTGGCTGAAACCGTTGGCGGAGGGCGGCAACAGGGAACGAATCGGCAACCTGCATCCCATTGTCGGCGCGTACAATTCATGGGATTCGGACATCATCGAAAAGCACATGCGACAAATGAACCGCGCCCTGATAGACGCACTCGCGGTGTCATGGTGGTACGACGAAAAACCGCAAGGCCCAAACGCTATTCTGGACACGATTTACGACAAGGCCCAAGCGCATAATTTGAAAATAACCGTGGATTACGAGCACGGGCGGTTTCCCATGGAGCAGGTGTATCGCGATTTGCGGTATTTTCTCGACCGGTACAGTGCCCATCCCGCCATGCTCAAGGTGGAAGGGGCGCCCGTCGTCATGATCTGGACGGCTTGGGGCCATACGCCCGAAGAATGGCGGGACCTCTTCGAGCGCCTCGAAAAAGAAGGCTTCGATGCTTTTCCCATCATGTCCGGCAGTTACCAGAACGGCAAGGGCGCGGCGTATCTGGGACCGTTTCGATCGCTGGAGGAATACACGCTGGTGGATATTGAAGACTGTCAATTGGCGGACTTCATGAAGACCATGCGGGGGCACATTGACAAATACAACAAAACCAAAGGCTTCAAGAGCGGCAAGCCCGCGCAGCATCACGCCACGATTTCCCCGGGATACGATGAACGGACCAACCTGTCGCGCAAATCCGCCAAGGGCGGATTCAAGGGGGCCGGATGGAAAGACCGCACAAAATTCGGCGTCCATTATCCCGACGAACCGGAAGGCGCCTACTATCGGGGCGCCTTCGAGGCGGCCCTGAGTTCCAAACCGGACTGGCTGCATATCTCCACTTTCAACGAACTGGCTGAATTCAGTCATATCGAAGCGACGTTCGAGCATGGCTACACCTACATTGACCTTACGGCCGAATTTGTCCGGCGATTCAAGGGATTGAAATAACGACATTGCTGTCCAAAAGAATTGCAAAAAACCACAAAACCGCAAGGAGCCACGTTTTACCTCTTTATTCCGTTCATCGGTTCGATATCTGCGACTATCTGCGTCATCTGCGGAAAATCACATGATCCACAGATGACGCAGATATACGCAGATGGAAAACAGGGCACGGATATTCGGGCCAGGCGATTCCGAACTCAAATCCGCATGTCAGAGCGGCCCAAAATACGATTGATCGGGAACACTTCTTCTTCATCGCGAAGAAAAGGTGTCCCAAGAACGCTTTCCCGGAAAAAACGTTGTCTATTTACTCAAAATGGCTTTCTGCATACCGCAATTTGGACAGAAATGAAATAACGACATGCCGCCGGAGAATCCAATGAACGCCGCGCTTTCACTGATTCGGATTGTGACGACAGCGATAAATGTCCCCGGGCCGGTCGCGGCGGCCCGCTTGGCGGAGATGGGAGCACACATCGTCAAAGTGGAACCGCCCAACGGTGACCCGCTGGCCGCTTACGACGCTGACTGGTACAAGACACTTGCAACGGGCCAGGAAATCATAACGCTCGACTTGAAAAGCGAAACAGGGACAACGCGTTTTCATGAGTTACTGGAAACCGCCGATCTGCTGCTGACGGCGCAGCGTCTCCCGGCACTGCAAAGATTGGGGCTGGATTGGCCGCGACTGCACCGCCGTTTCCCGAAACTTTGCCATGTGGCCATCGTTGGACACGCCCCCCCGGATGAAGACCTGCCGGGACACGACCTGACCTATTGCGCCGCCGTCGGTCTGGTTTCGCCCCCCGCATTACCCCCCACGCTCATCGCGGATCTCGCGGGTGCCGAAAGGACCGTCAGCGAAGCGCTGCGTTTGTTGCTGATACGGGAACGCACAGGCCTTGCGGGTTGCGCCCACGTGGCGCTTGCGGATGCGGCGGCGTTTTATGCGGAGCCGCTTCGGCGCGGCATTACCCGGCCGGAAAGCGTATTGGGAGGCGGAGTGCCCGATTACGGGTGTTACGCCACGCGCGAGGGTTGTCTGGCCGTCGCGACGCTCGAAACCCATTTCGCGCAGACCCTCCGCCGGGAACTCGGCCTCGAATTCGCCGACCGCGAAGCGCTTCAGGCGGTATTACTGACGAGAACCGCCGACGAATGGGAAGCATGGGCACGGGAAAAAGGGCTTCCCATTTGTAAAATTCAGAGTTACGAATAAGAAGACCGGTTGTCCGTCGCCGATTTGTAAGTACCCCGTCCTCTCCCGATAGATCGTTTTCGATTCGATCATTTCGAGGCTTCGGCCTTGCCTGTGCTACAATCCGGCCCGGATTGGAGCGTATATGCTGTTTGCAAAACCAAACGCGGAATTGTTGTGCAAAGGCGTCGAGACGGACGAGGAATTGCGCCTCGCCAACGATCTGATGGCCAAGGTGCACATGGCCGATTATTTCGCCGCGCTGAATTGGCTGGAAACCTGCGGGGCGGGCTATCCCGGATTCCGCCGGGAACACACCCGCATCGCCTTGTGGCGAGGCGAACTGGCCGGCGCCTTGCGCATGAACACCGAGACGATTCGTCTGGGCGAGGCGCGCCTCAAGACGGGCGGCATGGGATGGGTCACGACGGAACCGCGGCACCGTAAAAAGGGGATCGGCCGGGCGCTAATCATCGACACGCTCGACTACATGCGCAATCACGGCTACCACCTCTCCCTTCTTTTTGGCATTCCCAATTTCTATCATCGCTTCGGTTTCGCCACGGCGTTGTCGGATTATGCCATCATCGTCGAATTGGAGGAGACGGCGTCCTTGTCGGCATCCGCCCATAAAGTCCGGCTTGCCAAGCCTGGCGATATCCCCACGATTCAGCGCATTCACAATGCAAACGACAACGGGGTGGCGTGCAGCCTGATTCGCAACAGCGCCCATCTCACCAACAAATGGGCCCACTGCGGCAAGTCCATCCGCGTGCTCGCCAACGGACAAGGCAAGGTCGTCGCGTATTTCATGGCGCGCAAAGACGGGACGGCTCTCGTGGTTGACGAAGTCGGCGTTGCTGAAAATGCCTCCTGCGAGTCCGTGCTGGCCGCCTGCGCGCACATGGCCGCCGACGAGGCCGCCGGGCGAATCCGCTTTCTCGTGCCGCCGCCGCATCCGTTTGCGCATTTTCTGCTCCAATACAAATCCATTCACGAAATGCGCGTCACCCACGATGAGGGCGGCATGCTGGCCTTCGTCAATCTGTCCGAAACCCTTGAAAGCATGACCCCGGAATGGGAACGGCTCATCGCAGACAGTTCGTTGCGGGACGCGCGCGCGGAATTGACGCTGCTGGCCGGCGGGGAAGCGTACCGCATCCGTTCGAACCGCGGCGCAATTGACGTCGCGGCGGCTTCCGGCCGAAACCGCGTCAGCCTCACCCCGGTGGAATTGATGTTTCTTGTCACGGGGTGCAGGCATGTCGAGGACGTGCTGGCGGCGCGCCGCCGAATTCTATCCGAGGAAACCAGGCGATTTCTCGCCGCGCTGTTTCCCCGCCGCGCACCGTATGTCTGGACCTTCGACCGCTTCTAACGGGCTATCGGACCCGACCGGACGCCTTCTTCGTCTTCCAACCCGGCACAGGTTTTCACCCCGATTTCCGTTGGCCGCCGGGAAAAATAGAGTATCCCGTCGCGTTCCTCCGAGGCGACCATGCCGCATTCTTCCAGGATTTCGAGGTGACCGAGGACGCTCGATAGGCCAAAATGAAGGGTATCCATCGCGACACGCGGGAAAAGCATGCCCATCAACTGATGCGGCGTGAAAGGCCCCGCTCCCAACAACGCATACACTTGCTGCGTAAAGCGTTCCTGGCGGCGCAGCAGGGAGTCTATGATTTCACGGTGATTTCCAAAGGGGCTGCCGTGGCCGGGGTAACACACATCCATATCGAGCGCGCGGGTGCGCTGCAACGATTGACGGTATTCGGCCAAGGTGCGGACTTTCGCCTCACCGGGCCGGGGCCGCCGTATCAAGGGACTCGGACTGACGCCCTTCAACACATGATCGCCCGTAAAGGCCAAACGGCGGACGGGATCGTAAAAAAGGATATCGGACGGCGAATGGCCCGGCACATGAAGCGCCCGCAATCCCGCTGCCTCATCGCCGTCGCGAAGTTCGCGGGTGATGTCTATGCGTTCCACGAGTGTTTTATAAGATGCGCGAAGTTCGCAGATGCGTTCGATGGTGTCCGACGGTACGCCGCAACGCCGCATGATGCCCACAAAAAACGCCAGCGACTCCTTGGCGTCGTCCTCGTACGCGCGAAGGTGCGCGACAACGTCGGGATGGGCGCCGGATGTCGCGCCCGATACATGCACAATCCGGTTTACCATGCCGATATGATCGATGTGCCCGTGCGTCAGCAAAACCACGCCGATATCCCGCACGGAGAGACCCTGATCGGCCAGGCGCTGTTCGAGGCGTTCATAGGCCTCGTCGGTATTCGCTCCGGCATCAATCAGGACCGGCGGGTCCTGTTTCACGAGAAAAACGTTTACCGGACCCACCGGGAACGGGGTCGGCAAGGAAATTCGGACAATATCCGGATGCGACGGGACAGCGATCACGATGGAAACACCGATACCGGCTCGGGCGCGTGCATCATGCCGAGATAGAAATCAATCATGGACTGGCCGAAAAACAGGAAGAGCAGACCCGCGGCGGCCAGATAGGGTCCGAAGGGCAAATAATGGGCTTCCTCCTCGATGCCTTTCCTTTTTTGGATGATGACGAGCGTAACGCCGACCGCGCTTCCAACGAGCGAGGCCAGCATGATGATGACGAGGATGCTCCGCCAGCCGAGAAAGGCCCCCAGCATGGCCAAGAGTTTCACATCGCCAAAGCCCATGCCTGGCTTTTTGAGCAACAGTCGCGTCAACTTGTCCAGCAGGTACAGAATACCGCCGCCTAGGAGAATGCCGAACAGCGAATCGAACACATCGCGCGTCAGAAAGCCCGATTCGGGATAAAACATGCCCACGAGCGAACAGGCCAGTCCGAGTGGAATGCCGGGAAAGGTCACCTCGTTCGGGATGGTCCAATCGGCCAGATCCACGAAGGTAACGAGCACAAGGCCCGCGCACACGGCCATGTAAACCGGCGTGGCCATGCAAAGACCGAACCGCGCATAGACACAGGCGAACAAGACGCCCGTCAAGGCCTCGACCAGCGGATACTGCCAGCTGATCCAGGTGTGGCAATGCCGGCATTTCGCGCCGAGCGCCAGCCAGCTTACGATGGGGATATTGTCGTACCATGCGATGGGCGTGCCGCATTGGGGGCACTTCGATCGGGGTTTGACGACGGATTCGTTGCGCGGGAGCCTCCACACGCAAACGTTCAAAAAACTGCCGATCATGCATCCCAAAACGAAGGAAACAATCAGAAAAAAAGTATTCAGCACCTCAATTTGATTCTGCATGGACCTCGCGCTGCCTTGGTTGCCGGAACCGCTTCCTATGCGCCGTATTATGCCATCGTGTTTCATGCTCCCACAAATGGGCCTCTCGCGCTCGAATGCGCGAATTCGGTATACTTGCCCTGTCACGGGGTTGAAACGGAACCGGAAAAGAGGTGTTTGACGCGTGTTCAAAGGACTGGAAAATCTGGGCAATTTGCAGGGCATGTTCAAGCAGGTGTTCGAGATCAAGTCTCGGATGGAGGAAATCCGCGCCTCGCTGGCCGACCAACGGATTGAAGTTTCGGCGGTCGGGGGCATGGTGCGCGTCGTCATGAACGGTCATTTCGAGATTGTGTCTATCAAAATCGAGCCGGAAACCATGGCAAACAACGATATTGAAATGCTCGAAACATTGATTCGAAACACGATAAACGAAGCCGTGCGCAAGACGCAGGAACTCGTCAAAGCCAAGTTGGCCGAAGCCACGGGCGGCATTGACATACCGGGCATCACCTCGTAATGCGCATCGTTTTTTTCGGCACTCCGGATTTGGCTGTTCCGACCTTGCAGGCGGTATCGGCATCGCATGATGTCTCCGCGGTCGTGTGCCAGCCTGATCGTCCGCAGGGCCGCAGCGACAAACCGGCGCCGCCGCCCGTCAAACAATGGGCCTCCGCGCATGGAATCAGTGTCGCGCAACCGTCGAAATTGAACGACGGCTCCTTTGAGGAATGGTTGCGCGGACAAGAACCGGACGCATGCGTGCTGGTCGCGTATGGCCGCATACTCAAACAGCCGCTGCTCGATGTGCCGCGCCACGGTTTTCTCAACATGCACCCCAGCCTGTTGCCGCGTCATCGGGGACCGTCGCCCATCCAATCGGCCATTCTGTGCGGAAATGAGAAAACGGGCGTGACGATCATGCGGCTGGATGCCGGCATGGACACGGGCGATATTCTTCTTCAGGAATGCACGCCGATCGACCCGGATGAAAACGCCGTGGAACTGTCGGATCGTCTGGCCGAGATGGGCGCGCGAATGATGGTACAGGCATTGGATCTCCTGGCCTCCGGCAAGGCCGTGTTCACTCCCCAAGATCACGCACGCGCAACGGTTACCCGTATGCTGGAAAAAGCGGACGGCCAAATTCAATGGGCCCAGCCGGCAGCCGCCATTCACAACCTCGTGCGCGCCGCCTTGCCGTGGCCGGTCGCGCATTGCCGGTTCAAGGGCGAAATCTGTCGAATTTACCGGACGCATTTGGAAAGTGAGGAATGCCTGCCCTCTCCCCTACCGGCGCCGGGCACGGTTATTCGCGTCGAACGCGATCGCGCGATCGTCGCATGCGGAAAAGGCGCCATCGCTATTCTTGAAATTCAAATGCCCGGGAAAAAGCCGATGGGAATGGACGCATTCATGCGGGGGCGGCCCGTCAACATCGGCGATTGCTTCGAGGATCTCCCGACATGATCACGGCGGGCATTCTTCCGCCCCTGGGAGCAAGTCATGAATCTCGATCTTGTTCGTGATACGGCCGTTCGCGTGCTGGTGCGCGTATTCGAACAGGGGGCTTATCTCGATTTGGCGGTGGATGCGGCCTTGCGGCGGCGTACGCTGACCGACCGCGGACGTCGTTTCATGACGCAACTCGTCTACGGAACCGTTCGCCACCTGCTGCTGTGCGATCACGTGCTGAATCGCCTGCTGCGCGAACCGGCCGGGGACCTGCCGCCACCAGTGCGCGCCATCCTGCGGATGGGCGTTTTCCAAGCGCTGTTCTGCAAACAGGTCACTTTTCCCGCGATGGTCCACACCAGCGTTGACCTTGTCAGGCATCACAGCCATGCCGGGTTGGCGCGCGTGGCCAATGCGGTCCTCCGCCGAGTTCCACAACGAATTGACGATGTCCAACTGCCCGCCCCCGATAAGGATTTCACCGGTTATTTGAGCATTCGTCATTCGATGCCGCGTTGGCTGGTCGAGGAATGGTTGGACGAATTCGGCCCTGAAACCGCGGAAGCCCTCTGTGTCGCAAGCAATTCGGAAGCACACGCCACCATTCGGACAAACACGCTTGCGACAACCCCGGAACACTTGGTGGAAGCCCTCAACCGGCTGGGCAAATCCGGCGGATACCTCGCGAAAAAAACAACCGTCGTTCCGGAGGAAGTGACGCTCTCGCACGGCGCGCCGTCCGTTCGCTCGAAACTTTTTCAACAGGGCTGGTTCATGGTTCAAGACCCCGCGTCCATGCTTCCCGCGCACCTCCTGGAACCCAAAGCGGGCGAACGGGTATTGGATATGTGCGCGGCGCCGGGCGGCAAAACGACGCATCTGGCGCAGTTGGCCGGCAATGCGGCGTTAATTGTGGCGATGGACCGCCACGCAAATCGCCTGCCGCGAATCGCGGAGAACGTCGGGCGATTGCACATCAAGGGTGTACACCTGGTGTGTGGCGACGGTCTTTCACTTCCACTGAACGCGGTTTTCGACCGGGTATTGGTGGATGCGCCCTGCACCGGAATTGGCACGTTGCGCCGGCACCCGGATTTAAAGTGGCGCGCAACGCCACAGGGACGCGAGGAACTGGCCCGCCTGCAAACCGCGCTGTTGCGGAATGCGGTGCGAGTCTGCAAGAATCAGGGACATATTGTCTATTCCGTCTGCACGACCACGCGCCAGGAAACGCTTGATGTCGTGCAGGCTGTGCTGCAAACAGAAAAGGTCATTCCGGAAGATGGTCCGGAATGGTTCACGCCGTGGAAAACGGGACCGGGACAGTATCGAACACTCCCCACAGCCGGGGACTGGGACGGATTTTTCTTGATGCGATTTCGGAAGGCATCCTGAACGGCATCGCGTTTGTATTCCTGTTCATGGGATGGTGTGTGCGCTGGCTGCTGGCCACCGTTTTTTTCCTCGCCGTCATGGCTGGAACGGGATACTACGTATTCAACTATTTGTTGAGCGGCGGGGCCTATGTCAAAGTGCCCGATGTGACGCTGCGCCCAATCACAGAGGCATCGCTCATGCTTGCGCAACAGGGACTGGAGGTTGGCGGACAGACGCAAGTCGCCGACGATCACGTGCCCAAGTACCATGTCATCGTGCAACGTCCTGCGGCGGGCAAGGTGGTACGTGGCGGGCGCAAAGTCTACCTCACCGTCAGCGCGGGCAACGAATCACTCACTCCGCCCGACCTTGTGGGCAAGACCCTGACGGAGGCGGCGGAAATCCTGAGGCAAACCTCTTTTACCCTGGGCGCGGTGGCGCGCATTGCCCATTCGAGTCCGCGCGACACGGTTTTGGCACAAGATCCGGCCCCCACGCGCTTAGTGGCCAGCAATACGGTTATTGGACTGCTTGTCAGCGAAGGCCGCCGCGCCGGAAATGCATGGATCATGCCCGACCTTTTCCACAAGCCCGTCCAGGAAGTCCTGCAAATACTCGCCCCCTTTGGCGTGAAACCGGTCCCGAACATCGTCAATCAACCCGACCAACCGATGGATGTCGTCCTCGATCAGCAACCCGCCGCCGGCTCGCTGATTCAAGAAGGCGACCGGGTCGTGTACAGCGTGCGCCCGTCGGGCACCATTGCCCTGCCGGACGTTCAGCAGAAGGCCAACATATCCTACGTCGTGCCGCCGGCGCCTTTCGACCGCGAAGTGCGCATAGACGCCATTGACCGCAACGGCACGCGCGTTACGCTCTATCCGCTCGAAAGACAATACGTAAACGGCGAACCGCCCCGGCTGGCGCCGGGATCCTCGCTCGTCCTGCCGCCCGTGTCGTATGTGGACAAAATGGCTGTGGAAATTTACGTTGACGGCCAACTCGCCGAATCGCGATTCTACGAAAACGGCGCCGAACCCATCGTCACGCCGCACGCCATCCAATAAGAGACTTCGATCCCATTCCACCCATCGGGCGGTTCATGTTCGACTTCGGGCATGGGTTCATGGATAATCGTTTTCCGGGAGGTTCGATGCTTTGCGAGAATGGATCCGGATGGCGAGGAATGCCGTGGGCGGCATGCCATTCATGCGGCGCATGGTGCGGCATGAACTGGAAAAACTGGCCGCGGAACCGTGGAGCGGCGCGCTGATTGCGGATTTTATCGAAGGCCGTTCCGGCGAGGCGTATGGCATTTCCCGGTCCGAGAAAGAAACGATGGTTGAGAAATTCCGCCGGTGCAATGCCGGGATTCCATCCGGGACCTCGCCGCTGGTGCATGTGGCGCTTGCGCGCGAAATCATGGATGTTCCGCCGGACGTGGCGGGCAGCGTGGTCGAATGCGGGGTTTGGAAAGGCGCGAGTTCGGCAAGCCTTTCCCTCGTATGCGAACGCGTGGGACGCAAATTATGGGTCTGCGACTCGTTCCGGGGACTTCCGGACGATGGTTTGCGGCGTCACGAGGGCTTGCACACGGGTGTCTATGGATATTACAAGGAGGGGATGTTCGCGGGCGCCTTGGAAGAAGTCCGCGCGAATATCGCCCGGTACGGCTGTATCGAAGTCTGTGAAATGGTCGAGGGATATTTTGCGGATTCGTTGAAAACGCTACGGGATCCGATTGTGTTTGCCTTCCTCGACGTGGATCTCGTTTCATCCACCCGCGATTGCCTTCGGCATATTTGGCCCTTGCTTGTCGAAAACGCGGCCGTTTACACGGACGATGCCGGCGATCTCGACGTGGTCAAGGTCTTTTTCGACGATGCGTGGTGGCGGGAAACGTTTGGAGTGTCCGCGCCCGGTTACGTGGGATCGGGCTGCGGCCTGCCGTTGAATCCGAAATGTTCCCCGCTCGGTTACACGCGCAAACGCACGCGGTTCGATGAGGCCCAATGGCAACGTGCGCCATTTCTTTACTATCCGGAAGAACCACCCCGGACGAAGCCATAAACGGCCGGCGCTTACAGTAAATTCAGCCCCTTATCCGGACACCCATATCAAGGGAAACCAGAACGCCGTAATCCATGCCAGCACAATTCCGGATGCGACAATGCCGGAACGGTAATCGCCCGCGCCGCGCGTGGCCAGCGCATGGACCGCCGAAATGAAGATGAGAACCAGCGCAAGAATGCCCAGCATCATACCGGCGAAAGCGATGCCGTGTCCCATGAGCGCAAGCACGGCGCACCCCGCGAACAAGGGAACGGCGCGCGTCAATGCGCCCACGGCAAAGCGCTGAAACGCCGTGCGCAGGGGATTGCGCTCCAATGCGCTTGTAGTCAAGAAAAACACCCCGGCAAAAACCGGCGTCACCGCGATCCACATCAGCAAACGTTCCGGATGATTCAGGCTGCAGGTGTACACGTTGTCCGTCAGCAACCACGAAAGCAGCAGGACCAATGCAAGGCCGAACGCAACGCCCCGCAGGATGGCGTGATACAGGCTTCCCGAACGCGGCGGCGCAGCGATTCCTTTGCAGCCCGCCGCCCACGCGGCGATCCGGAAGGCGTTGAAGCGCCCCGGCATCGGAAGTGCGCCGGGCGCCTGTTGGGGCGGGGTTGGAAAAGAGGCGGCCTGTTCCGCAAGCCGCATCGCCGCCGAACAGCCGGCAAGCACGGCCATCAACAGCAGCGCCCCATGAAACCAAGGAAACGAACCGGGCGTGTCCAGTCCAAGCGCGGCGCCGGTCCAGTCCATGATGCCTTTGATCAGCAGCGGATCAAATGGCTCCAGCATGTGATCGCTGAAGAGACTGGCCAGCACATCGGCTTTGTCTTTGGCTACTTCGCGGGCGCGCGAGACGGAAAACAACTCCTCGAATTGTCCCATGGCGATTAGGGTTCTACAGGCGGGCGCGTTCCGGGGCAGCATGCCCATCGAGACAAACGCCTCGACAGGCGTTTCATCCCGAAAAGCCGCGTCTCCCGCTGCGCCGCCCATCGAATGGCCGAGATAGGCTAGGGGAAGTCCCTCAAAATGCGTGCGAACCCAGCGGCACCATGTCTTGACCTGATCCCCGTTTGACGGCCAGTCGAATCGTTCCCGCGATCGCCCATGGCCCCAGAAATCAATGGCTGCCACCGCATAGCCGTTCCGGGCGAAAGCGTTTGCCGCGACCGCCATGTAACCCCGGTTGGCCGTCACGCCGTGGCCGATTACGATAGCCGCCTTGGGCGACGGGGGTATCCAGGCCGTTCCAAGGCACGGCTTGCCGCCGGGACCGTCAATCCGGACGCTCCGCCTTTCAATACCCGCCACGAAGATGATCTTCATCGCAATGAGCGCCAACGCGTATACCCCCGCGGCGGCAACGAACCTGCGTCCTTTGTTCGCGGCAGGACGGGACTTGCCATCATGGTCATTGTGCATCATTTCCAACATGACTCCTCCGATTCCGGCCGCTCAGCGGGTTATAATGGGCTCGCAGAAAGCCCTTTTCCCGCTGTCTTCGTTTCACTTTGTTCCCTGCAAAGTCCCGGTCATTCCCGCCCTTGTGCGTTCATCTTAACTCCTGAAAACGATGAAATGCAACGGCTTGACTGTCCGAGCCCACATCAACGGAGACTCCATCCCCTCATGGACGCCCGCACCTCCTTAACGCACTCAGATCCTACTCCACAGGTTGTTCCTATACCAATCTACAGCTTGTGAACGGTTACGCCATTTACAGTATGAATCTAAGTGTCAATCCAGTATTCCGCCGCCAATACAATTGGCACAGAAGCCGCTGATACTGCACTCGGGACACAAGATCATTCCGCAGCCGGCACACTCCGTAGCTTCTTCATTCATGATTTCTTTGCCGCACATGTCGCACTTCATGTTGACCCCTTTCTAGTTGTATTGGCAATACCCCCACGGTTGATTCATAGCATGGCATTCCTTCGTTTTCTTGTTGCAGCAGCACATTTCGGCTGATGTTGAAAACCCTCTTGCGTTATGCGGGGGTAGGTTACATGCGTTCCATACGGTACTTGCCTAGGCCGAATGCGCTGGCTTTACCCAGGTGAAGCCGTTCACCCCAGGCGAGTGCGTCGAGAATTTCCTCCGGCATGGAGTCATACTCTGCCCAGCCCATGAATCCGCCGAATTCCATAGTCGTCTTCTGACGGGAGGAATAGCGCGTCCAATCCTTCCAAGTGACTTCGGATCGCAACAGTTTGACCGCAGAGCCCGCTGCGAGCAGACAGTCTATGTCCCGGACAAAAGTCCCCTTGCAGAAGAAATATTCCAGTAGGCTGAGTCGGCGTAATAGTGATGGCAGTAGCGCAGATAATTCAGGCGACATGGACAGTCGCCCCTCAACCATCAGACGCATGGGGGTCTCAAAGGTGAGCCTTACGGGGCAGTTTCGCAGGTCTTCTGCCCTTGCCCGCACGTCTTGCAGCGTAAGCGGCACAGGTGTTTCCGATAACCGTTCGTTCTGCCCGTCGTACAACGTTCGGATTTCACCATCGCGCGTTTCGGTCTCTACACCGAGGAGTTTCGTCTTCCCGCGGTTTCTGCCCAGCCCCCCTTTGGCCATCTCATCAAACGCATAGATAAAGTGCGGCAGATGATCTTGGGCCGTACCTACCAGAACAAGCCCTACCGCCAATTCTTCGCCCGGCTCATATTTACACCGGTCTTCCAGCGGCGGTTCTAGAATAAAAGGATGCGGTGCGCGCGGATACTTGCGCATGATTTCCGAACTCTTAGGCACCGGCGTTTCAAAGCACACACTGTAGGCACAGCGTTCGCGCAAGAGACATCCATCACAGGTCTGCCTGCGTAAGGCGCAAGCCACCTGGCGAAAAGCATGCCCCAGCGCGCCCCGGAATGTCGAACCCTTGTATTCCGGGAGCATCAAGGGCTCCTCTGTCCGAAATCGCACGCGCTGGACTGTCGCGTTCAACTTGTCAAACATGATCTATCTTTCATCTGCTTCAAGAGAGACTATGGCGTCAGCGAATCGTTGGTATGGATCCGTTCCCAGCGTAATTCCTTGTACAAGGAGCAATTCAGCGAGAACGTCAAGAATCTGGTCATCATTTTGTTTGAATTTCACGGTTTCAAGCAGCTTTTTTTTTGACAATCCCTCAAATCCGTGCGCGATTACACACTTATTCCGCAGGTCCGCCAACGGTCGAAGCTGTTTCACAACGGCATGAAAACGTTGAAAAACATCCAAGTTGAATCCGGCCTTCTTGATGGTATCAGGGTGGTTCTCGAAGAAACTGAGTGACGCCGAGAGAACCCCCACATTGCACGCAAGCGGTTGCGCCTTCTTGCTCTTTTTGTCGAACTTCTTCCGAACATATTCGGCATATTCAGATTGCTCCGACGCATTTGCCCATGCTTCAAAACTTATCTTGAACTCGAGCCCGTCATCTTTTTCCAAGCCGGTGATGCGAGCGATGACGCGGTAAAGGCTTGCCTCAAGCAAACGCCATGCTCTGCCCAGAAAATCAGCGCATTCATCGAGCCGCCATTTGGTTACAGCACTCCAGTAGACCTCGCGGAGCACATGAACCCGTGATCCTTGTGACAACAATCGCGCCTCGGCGAACAGTTCCTCAAGGCCTTCCAGCTTGCGTTCCGTCTTCAACTTCTGTAGATCATACAAGCCCTGCTCAAAATCCAAGTTCATCCGCGCAGCCGCCGCCTTGGCCAAGGCTCGTACCGTCTCAGAATGATCCGAGTTCTGGACGATTGCGTCGAAATCACGCCGTTCCACAAGCCGGCGCAAGGCGTGCCGACGCTGCCGGGCCAACACGTATTCAACGACATTCAAACGCAACGGTTCACTGGCGCCTTCCGGCACATGTAGCGTCACACAACGTTCCCCGAACTTCTCAATAGCGCGCAATGACAATGCCATGTTGCAGGCCGGTGTCCCCCCGGTGCAAAGCGCGAACAGCAGGTCGGCGTCAATAGTGGAACACAGTGCTCCATACTCATCCAGCATGGCATTCAGATCATGAGGCGGTTCGTACAGCGTTTGCACGCGGAGTCGCGCATCCCCGATTAACCCCGCATACTTGTCCGGCAGGAGTTGTGTCAGGACCTCGGCACATACGAACGTGTCGCCTTTCATGAACTCCTTGTCCCGCTGCTTTGTTGCAACAAGCACAATCTCGTTCAGCCGCTCGCCCCGTTTGGCCAGACTATCCAGCGCACTACACAGCATGGGAGCATCCAGGAAGGGGGCCAGCGCAACATAGTCCTTGGCGATCAGGCGTCCCCATTCCCGTATCCGCTTTTCCTCGCGCAACCGGCGTAGATTTTCAGCCCGCTCGGGGTCCTTAGAGGCCAGCGCCTTCTCATCCAGGGACAGGTCCCGTTGCCCGACATTCGCAATCAGTATAATCGTCATACAGATTCTCCTCTCTGGATTAGCCATCGCGCGTTTTGCGCATCATAGAGAATGTCCTGCATTCTACCCGTTCTACGATCCACACTCAAAGGTCCATGTGTGCGTAGGCGCATCGAACACACCGCGCCTTATGTCCATGACTGCAATTCCGGATCAAGCGTTTCCTGTGCCTGACCCTTGGTGATTTCAAGTACGCTCGCTGCATATTCGAGCGCCGCCTGCTTGTGCACCGGGTTCCCGCTTCGGTCATACCGGTTGGATTGCACGCACCGGGGGCAACCGTTTGCACACGGGCATTCCCGAGCGATCTTCATGCCGTACTCAAGCACCGTCCGCCACACCTCGTACAACTTTTCGGCCAAACCGATCCCGCCCGGCACCGTCTCATTAATATATACGGTGATTGGATCCTTGGTGCTGGTCAGACTGCCGAGGTCATACCGGTCGCAGGGAATGATAAACGGCGCGCCGATCCGGAGCAGTTGCTCCAGCCCTCGGAAACCCTCTTCGGCATCGCCCGGCACGACAGGTTTTTCGATGCTCAACCAGAACGCCCGCACTCGCAGCGATCGCGCCAGGCTTTCCCGCTTCTCGTCGATCACGGCGCCATCGGCATCGAAGGTTTTGTACCCCGCGAAATTCTCGAAGATGGTCAGACTCCCATGGTACGCATTGAAGGCCCCATTCCAGCGTCTCCCACTCCGCACCGCATCCGTGATGGCTGTCGAATAGAACGATGCCTCGGTACGCAGGCCGGCGGGTGCATCTTCGAGGAACACCTCGTTGTTGCCGTGAGCCACGACGCGATACGTCCGCCCGAAATGGCGATACGCGGCTCCGAGATAGCACTCGCGAAACAGTTGTTGATTCGATACGCTGCCGATCTCGCGGCCATGCAGCTTGAGTACCCAAGTCTGGCCGCCGACACTGCGTATGGCGCAGCGCATGTGCGGCGCAACCCGATGGTTCGCGGGCTTGTAGTCTTTGGACGCCTGCCGGTACCGCTCCAGAAATGCGGGTCCCAGAATCGCGTGATACGCGTCGTCATTTTCCAGCCGACCGGATTCGTAGAGAAGACAAGGCAAATGCCGTTGAATCAACTCATCGTTGTCCACGCCGACCATGATTTCATCGAGCGGGCGTTCCAGAAACGCCGCGAGGTTGTCCGCGTAAAACTGGTCCACCGCGTTGTTCTGTGCATAATACAGAACGAACGCTTTGCGGTCCCAACGCCGGCCCGCCCGGCCGATGCGCTGCCAAGCCGACATGATGTTATCCGGGAACCCCGCGAGGATGCAGACGTCGAGCCGCCCGATATCTATGCCTATCTCAAGCGCATTGGTCGTAAACACGGTTTGGTACGTTCCATCGTGAAGACCCTGCTCGATGCTGCGCCGTTCTTCCGTCGTGTATCCCGAGCGGTACGGGACAATGCGTCCAGGGTCCAGGCCAAACCGCTCCGCGTCCTTGTGGGCTTGGGCGAGGATTTCCTCAACGGACTTGCGCGTGGGACAGAACACGATCGTGCTTAGCCCCTTGCGCTGACAAGCCAACGCCGCACGCGCGATACGTAATGCAAAAATCGAGGAGAATTTATAGTCCGGCGCATTGAGCGCAATGAAGCCGAAATGCCGTTCCGGCCGCATACCGCTCTCATCGCGCACAATCGTGGCGCGCAACCCCGTCAGACGCTCCGCGTGCTCTTCGGGGTTGGCGCATGTTGCCGAAGACAGCACCACCGTCGGCCGCGAGCCCAGTTCAGACAGCTTGTGCAGGAACCGGCGGAACAATAGGGCCGCATTCGTGCCAAAGAAGCCCCGGTATTCGTGAATCTCATCCAGCACCAGAAACTGAAGCCGGCCAAGGAAGTCGCGCCACTGTTCCCCATGGCCCAGAAAAGCCAGGTGCAGATACTCCGGATTCGTAAGCATAATTTGCGGCGGGGTCTTCCGCAATATCGCACGATCGCTCGAAGGCGTATCCCCATCGTAGATCCACGAACTCACCGATTCCGCCCCATAGGCCCGGCAGAACATCTCAAGCTGCGCACGTTGATCCGCCGCGAGGGCCTTCGTGGGAAACACCATCAGGGCCGTTGCCCGTGGGTTGGCGGCAAGCGCCTCTACAATCGGTGCGTTGAAACACAGGGTTTTGCCGCTTGCCGTCGGCGCGGATAAGACCACCGTCTCTCTTGCCTGGATGTGCCGGATGGCATCCACTTGGTGTTGGTGCAACCGTTCGATGCCCAGCGCCGCGAGTGCGCTCCCCAATCGTCCGCCCGGGAACGACGGGTCCGCCGATTGAGGCGGCCGCGCCGGTAGCCAACCGGTCTGCACGCGGTCCCGCCGGCCTGTATCACTTCCGTCCCGCAATGCCTCGAACGCCCGGAGCGTATCGAGCAAGGACTCCATCCCACAAGGCTCGAATGTCTCCCTCGGCGCCGAACCCAAGCGCGGCAGATTGTTCCCGGCCGACGCATGCGGACCAGCGCCCGTCATGGACCGCTCCAACCGCGACAATAACGCCGGCATGTCCGATCGCTCGACGCCCGGAATGCGTTGCGTCAATCCACCGAGCCTGAACGCTCCCCGTCTCAAATCGCCTTGTGCCTGACATGCGTGCGTCATAACCTACTTCCTCATGTATCCTCCCGGCCCCATGCCGGGCAGATGAGAGACTGAACGCAACATGCATGCCAGTGCATGTCAAAAACGCGTAACCAGCTGAAACGCCAATCTTTTGAAGGAAATGGCGTCTGCACCGATACACCGAGGCGCCATCTGGACAGTCAACCATGGTTGATCAACGGCCAAACTCGGTTGATCATGCTGAAATGGAAGGCGGATTGGCCCCTCCGCGCGTGACGGCGTGCAGATGCCCCGAAAAGGCGCGATGAGAAAGCACGGGATACCCCTGCCGAAAAATGCCCTGAAGGGTGACGCTTTGAAAACCACCCGCGTCAACATGTCGTTTCTATCCCCTTTTCATCAGGTCATGGGGGTAAAGAAAGTTATTGCCGATCTGCAAGCAAAACTTGCGGCGGCGTTTCTATCCCTTTTTCATCAGGTCATGGGGGTAAAGCGGTCGAAAACGAATGGTTGATCAACGCGAAATACCGGTTTCTATCCCTTTTTCATCAGGTCATGGGGGTAAAGACTTTCGGCGCACTTAGACGCGCCGCAAGTACGCTGTTTCTATCCCTTTTTCATCAGGTCATGGGGGTAAAGGCATACACGGAATCAAGCAAGGAATCGTTGGGCACGGTTTCTATCCCTTTTTCATCAGGTCATGGGGGTAAAGCGGGTTCGCGACGGGAATGAAGTGCATTTCTAAGTGAAGTTTCTATCCCTTTTTCATCAGGTCATGGGGGTAAAGCACAAATGGCTCATGTTTTAAATCATATTTTGTTGTTTCTATCCCTTTTTCATCAGGTCATGGGGGTAAAGACGATGCCGCAGCGTTGTTGGCCGCCGCCGCGACGGTGTTTCTATCCCTTTTTCATCAGGTCATGGGGGTAAAGCGTTTTTGTACACCTGCCTGTTTTCCCACTGTACGTTTCTATCCCTTTTTCATCAGGTCATGGGGGTAAAGCAATGGCGGCGGAGGGAAAAGAATTGCCCGAGAAGTTTCTATCCCTTTTTCATCAGGTCATGGGGGTAAAGCTCCCCGGGGCGTCCCGGGAGTTCGAGAGGGAAGAGGTTTCTATCCCTTTTTCATCAGGTCATGGGGGTAAAGAAAAAAAAGGTTGAGGTGGCGAGCGGCGTCGGCAAGTTTCTATCCCTTTTTCATCAGGTCATGGGGGTAAAGCCTGATCTATATGATCAGGTGGATGCGTCCGGCCACCGAGTTTCTATCCCTTTTTCATCAGGTCATGGGGGTAAAGTATTGAGGATAGTTGTGATGGTGCAGTTATAGATGTTTCTATCCCTTTTTCATCAGGTCATGGGGGTAAAGCCGCATGACCCACCCGATAACTGGATAGAGGAGGCGTTTCTATCCCTTTTTCATCAGGTCATGGGGGTAAAGGCCGAAGAAATTGGGAAACAAGTAGGGGACGCGATGGTTTCTATCCCTTTTTCATCAGGTCATGGGGGTAAAGATCCACTAGATTTTGGAAAGAGGTATGGCCCGTCCCGTTTCTATCCCTTTTTCATCAGGTCATGGGGGTAAAGGACCCGCTATATTTATAAACGGTGCGCGCGGTGCGCAGTTTCTATCCCTTTTTCATCAGGTCATGGGGGTAAAGCGGGAAATCGCGCGAACATGGCTGAGGGAAACCGGGTTTCTATCCCTTTTTCATCAGGTCATGGGGGTAAAGCCGCAACTCGGCAAAACCAATTTTTCCGCTAATAATTGTTTCTATCCCTTTTTCATCAGGTCATGGGGGTAAAGATACGATGGATACGAAAGGCAATTATAGAAGAACTGTTTCTATCCCTTTTTCATCAGGTCATGGGGGTAAAGCATATAGCGCACTGACGAACGGGCGGCGGTTTCAAAGTTTCTATCCCTTTTTCATCAGGTCATGGGGGTAAAGACATGGCTATGTCGGGGTACGACGCCGCAGCGTTGTTGTTTCTATCCCTTTTTCATCAGGTCATGGGGGTAAAGTTGCAATTGATGGCACGTGCCGCAGCCGCTGCTTCGTTTCTATCCCTTTTTCATCAGGTCATGGGGGTAAAGGGCGCTGAAGCCATTGTACCGTGACTTCATCTGGGGTTTCTATCCCTTTTTCATCAGGTCATGGGGGTAAAGGGGGAGAAAGATCGTCAGCGGGCCAATGAGATGGATGTTTCTATCCCTTTTTCATCAGGTCATGGGGGTAAAGGATCGTCAGAGGGACAGTGAATTTCTAGAGCAGGTCGTTTCTATCCCTTTTTCATCAGGTCATGGGGGTAAAGTACAACACGCGACGAATCCGTGGCTATGGGTAACAGTTTCTATCCCTTTTTCATCAGGTCATGGGGGTAAAGAAAGAGTGATCACGAATTCGGTGAGCGACTCACCGGTTTCTATCCCTTTTTCATCAGGTCATGGGGGTAAAGGGCTGGCGCGATTATGGATCGTGCCAACGAAACGTGTTTCTATCCCTTTTTCATCAGGTCATGGGGGTAAAGTTACTTGGCGGCGTGCAGAACCGAATTGACATTGTTTCTATCCCTTTTTCATCAGGTCATGGGGGTAAAGTTCTGCTGCTTCAGCGAGAATGGTCTCTGAGTGTCCGTTTCTATCCCTTTTTCATCAGGTCATGGGGGTAAAGCCAATTTCAAAGACGCCGAACGGGGAGGCGTCGAGCCGTTTCTATCCCTTTTTCATCAGGTCATGGGGGTAAAGATCGATGACAGGGACTCTGTCCCTGTTATAAAAAGTTTCTATCCCTTTTTCATCAGGTCATGGGGGTAAAGTGATATATGTTTGAGTTATGGGGAGTCAGTTAGTTGTTTCTATCCCTTTTTCATCAGGTCATGGGGGTAAAGAATCTCACACCACACGAAATATCGTTTCCCGACGGGTTTCTATCCCTTTTTCATCAGGTCATGGGGGTAAAGAAAACCGATCCGGCGTTGGCCGCCGTGCTGGATAGTTTCTATCCCTTTTTCATCAGGTCATGGGGGTAAAGAACAGATATATACAACAAAACAATCCGTGCGGTTGGTTTCTATCCCTTTTTCATCAGGTCATGGGGGTAAAGAAAAAGAAAGGAAAATGAGATGAAAACGCTAAAGGAGTTTCTATCCCTTTTTCATCAGGTCATGGGGGTAAAGGCCCGGCCGAGCGGCCGGGTTGGTCGACGAGGAACTCGTTTCTATCCCTTTTTCATCAGGTCATGGGGGTAAAGAATCTTTGCGTCGTAAATGACGCGCCCTGCTTCACAGGTTTCTATCCCTTTTTCATCAGGTCATGGGGGTAAAGCCTCTTTTTATCCGATGTTCCGGTGTTATGTCAAAGCGTTTCTATCCCTTTTTCATCAGGTCATGGGGGTAAAGATGGTGCGCACCGAAAAACTTGAGTCTCGATAAACAGTTTCTATCCCTTTTTCATCAGGTCATGGGGGTAAAGCGAGCTATGGGAGCAATAAAAATTGACGGGGACCTTGTTTCTATCCCTTTTTCATCAGGTCATGGGGGTAAAGGACAAAAACGCGATCGCCTGCCGCAATTCGGCAGGCGTTTCTATCCCTTTTTCATCAGGTCATGGGGGTAAAGGAAATCGAACATGCCCATGCGGCAAAGGAGGAAAGTTTCTATCCCTTTTTCATCAGGTCATGGGGGTAAAGAAAGGAGACGGAATGAACGCAGACGCGAAAAAAATCGTTTCTATCCCTTTTTCATCAGGTCATGGGGGTAAAGGGCGTGAAAAATAACCCACCCGCCGGTGGCCGGCGGTTTCTATCCCTTTTTCATCAGGTCATGGGGGTAAAGATACTCTCGAGCTGCATGAGCAGCTCGACGGTATAAGTTTCTATCCCTTTTTCATCAGGTCATGGGGGTAAAGTGAGTAATCGGAAAGACTTCATGGACGGTCTGAATGTTTCTATCCCTTTTTCATCAGGTCATGGGGGTAAAGAAAATGAAAATGTTGAAGGAAAAGGTAATGGAAATCGTTTCTATCCCTTTTTCATCAGGTCATGGGGGTAAAGAGACCAAGTCTAACGGCTGGCGCGCGCGCGACGCGCGTTTCTATCCCTTTTTCATCAGGTCATGGGGGTAAAGTAAAAAACAATGAGGAACTCGGCAGATCGCTTACCGGTTTCTATCCCTTTTTCATCAGGTCATGGGGGTAAAGTGGTTGAGAAAATCGAGAGTAGTTTGTGAGTGATCGTTTCTATCCCTTTTTCATCAGGTCATGGGGGTAAAGCCAGGCCGAACTCGGACTCTCCAAAATGGAGATCGGTTTCTATCCCTTTTTCATCAGGTCATGGGGGTAAAGTAATTGTCGAGGGGAAGATAGGTTTCGCCGAACTCCGTTTCTATCCCTTTTTCATCAGGTCATGGGGGTAAAGAAGGTGCCCAAAACAACCATAAGGACATAAAGGAGGTTGTTTCTATCCCTTTTTCATCAGGTCATGGGGGTAAAGTAATTATATTGTTAGCCTCAATCTGTCTAGAAAGTAGTTTCTATCCCTTTTTCATCAGGTCATGGGGGTAAAGCGCAAATCGCCTCGTGAATCGGCGGCACTTTATCGGTTTCTATCCCTTTTTCATCAGGTCATGGGGGTAAAGATTTCGTTCCGCCGCGTCTAAGATACAGTGTGGTGAAGTTTCTATCCCTTTTTCATCAGGTCATGGGGGTAAAGAAAAGAAATGGCCAGAGACAATCAGAATCGCAGAATGTTTCTATCCCTTTTTCATCAGGTCATGGGGGTAAAGGGCGTGCTACCGCCCGATGTCAGGGCGGCATGGCTGTTTCTATCCCTTTTTCATCAGGTCATGGGGGTAAAGTGCAAGACGCGCTGAACAAATTGCTGAACGACATGATGTTTCTATCCCTTTTTCATCAGGTCATGGGGGTAAAGCGAAGGACATCGAAGACAAGAAGACGAGTCTCGAGGTTTCTATCCCTTTTTCATCAGGTCATGGGGGTAAAGGGCCTTGAAACGGACATAAAAATCATGTGAAAACATGTTTCTATCCCTTTTTCATCAGGTCATGGGGGTAAAGAAACCGATCCTGCCCTCCAATATCATTTTACGGATGCGTTTCTATCCCTTTTTCATCAGGTCATGGGGGTAAAGATGAGCCATTAGACGGATTTACGGTATTTTGAAATTTGCGCCTTGTGTTTTTTCCCTTGCTCAAGGTTTTGAATCCGTTGAAGTTGCGTGACATTTCCGGTCGAGTTTCTCAGATTGGTTTCTTATATGCTGTAAACGAGGCTTTTTTGAATGGATTTGCTGGCCCAAAATGTGTAACCCGTTTGATTCAAATGGTTTACTTCATTCGAAGATCGGGGGCTTTTTCAGGGCCTTTCGCGATCTTCGGGCTGATGTATTTGATATCATGTTTTTAGTAAAGCATAATTCTTGCAGGAAGTCAAGGGATTGTAGGCCGACGTATGTTTAGACGAACGCAAAGAGCGCTGCTACTCTGCGAAAACCGCGCGCATCGAGGCGGCTCGCCTATTCCAATCCCTCGTGAATCCAATCGAGAGGGCCGGACCGCGCCATCGGACAGCTTCCATAATCTACAGCGCAACCGGCTCTTTGACCGTGAACCGTTTGAATGTGGTTGGGTGAGTTTGGCGTCATGTTGCCGGTCGCGTTAGCTGGGGGCGCGTGTCTTGTCTGCTGCTTTGTGTCGGACTCGGTCTTCGGTGATGCCGATTTTCCGGGTTGCGGGCCGCTATAGGATCATGATTGGGGGGAGTCGGCAGGGCTCGACAGGCGTGCGGGATTCACGTCCGAGTTGCACGGCTTTGTTGAAGTCTGCGGCGCAGATGGGAAACATTTGGATACATAGTTTGCGGTCTTGGTCGTCTTTTTTCTCTTGCTTGAGGTATTGACGAATAAGTTGCTGAATCGTGTCGAGCAGTTTTTCGCGTTCGTCTTCATCGAGTTCGCCGAGGAACGCGGAGAACTGGGTGCGCTCCATGGCGGCGTCCCGGCAGGCGGTCTCGACCTGTTTTCGCAGGCGGTCGTTACCGATATCGAATGCGACGAGTGTCTGCATGGGCGTTCCTCTTACCAGGGCGCGGTGAATGGTTCGTGTGTTCGTTCCCCGCGAAGTTCCGCCGCGATTTCATAGGCTTTGGCCTGGATGATGTAACTGATGGTTTGCCGTTTTCCGTGGTATTCGAGGGTGTCGTTGAGTCGTTCGAGGACGCGGCCGGCGAGTCGTTTTCGGCTTTCGGCGTCGAGACGTCCGTGGGTTTCGAAGGTAGGGGTCCATCGTTTGGTGAGGATGGCGAAAACGGGCCGGTCCACGGTAAGCTGGCGGAATTCTTCGATGAGATCGCAGATGAAGGCGGGTTTGCCGTCTTCGAGGGCGTGGAGAAATCCGGCGTAGGGGTCGAGTCCGGCGATGAGCGTGGCGCTCCAGATGCGGCTGTAGAGGATGCCGTATCCGTAGTTCAGGGCGACATTGACGGGGTCGTTGGCGCCGCGGCGCACGCGTTGTTCGAAACGCAGGTCTCCGGGCAGTATGGCCTTGATGGCGGCCCAGTATTCGAGGGCGGCGAGTGCTTCGCGATTCATGAGTTTGGCTCGCGCTTCTTCGACGGGTTCGTCGGGGATGGCGTCGAGCTGCGGCACGAATGCGTTGATGGCGTCGGCGGCCTTGCGGAGGATGGCGTATTCGCTGGGGTCGGATTCTTTGCGTGACTTGGCGAAGTAGCGAAGGGTGGCGGCTTGGTTACCGAGCTTGGCGCGTAGGATGACGCGGGCGATGCGAATGCCGCGGGTGTCGCGGGTGGCGTCCAGTTGGGTGCGCCGGAGTACGACGTGCCGGTGGGCGTCGGCCGTGACGAGATGGGCATAGGGTTCGCCGTTGTAGGAGAGGAAAGAGACGGCGGCGCCTTTTTCGCAGGCCAGGCGGATGGCGTCGGTTGAGAAGGTGACGGATGGCCCGGCAATGAGGACGTGGGACACCGCGTGGGCGGGCAGCTCGCGCGGGGGTTCGCCGGGCGAGCGGACGACGAAGCGTTCGCCGGTCTTGCCGAAGTGCGCGTTGAAATCGGAAATTACAAGTTGCATGGATACAGTTCTCCTCTTCACCCCCATTGGGTGATTCAACTTCCAAAGAACATTCGCGGCGCGCAACAGCGCGGGCCGCGTATGGCTTGCTACTTCCAGTCTATTTCGAGTCGAAACCAGCCCATGGGTCGGTAACCGTCTTTGGCCGTGGCCGCCCATTTGCGGGTCTTGGGGAAAACGGGATGGCCCGGAGACCCCATGTTCTTGTTAGGCTTTCCTTCTCGATTGCGCCCGTACTTGTGGCGAATGGCCGCCAGTTCGTTATCTTCGAGTTGAAGTCCCACGGTCTTGGCGTTCCAGCCTGTGCCGAAACCGAGGTCGAGATGGATGGCGCCGGTTCGGCGTAATCCCTCGAAAAACGATACGGCGTTGTTTGCATGTTGATCGCGATAGAAGGCGATTTCGTGATCGATCAATGCGGTGGAGAATGCCTGTAATGCGCCCGAGAGTTCAGCGCCCTCTTGGAGCAGCCGTACCGTTCTGCCGCCGGCAACTTCTGCGAGAGCCGAGTCTTTCTTCAGACGGAACAAGTCCACGTAGAAGGGAATCTCGATGGCGCCGGTACCGGGCATAAGGCTTTCGAGGTAGATGGGCATGCCGTACTTGGCCTCGAAATTTCGCTGCACGATGTTCATGACTTTGACGTGGGTCATCGCGAAGCGTTGCCGGAAATCTTCCAGGGGCGCCGAGTCGCGAACGATGAATGCCTTCAGTACGTCTTCGGTCGCGCCTCTGCCGAACATCCGGGGGTTTACCGTATTGGTAAAGAGCCATTCTGGTCTTTGGCTTCTGATGTTATTCAGCACCTCGGGGCCGGGGCGTTCCGACTCGGATAATACGAAGGCCAGCGCCGTGCGCAGACAGCCTTTCAGGCTGGATCCGGGGATGTAGGGCTTGCCGAAGGGATCCTTGATGAACTCGCGGACTTCGGAGCCCTTGTCCTTCGGTTGGTCCGGGGGGGGTGGCGGCGCGGCGGGCAGCCCGCTCTTCGCCTGGGCTTGCTTCATGAGTTTTTTCATTTGCGGGTCAAACTTCTGCGTCGCCTGAAACATCGGCTCGTCGGCGCGTCTTCCAGGGGGTCCGCCGGAACGTCCCTGGGTGCCGGTGCTATTACGCGGCCTTTCGCCATAGAACGATAATTCGTAGCGCACATAGTTCGGACCCAATGGAAGCCCATCGCGGACGGCTTTCATAGCGGTGTCGGGATCGTCTATGTGGTCTTCGAAATACTTCCGGACGTCCTTGACCTTGTACATCTTGCCGTCGAGGACATAGTCCATCGGCGTTAAGACCTCGCCCGACCCGATGTGGATTGGCGACACGGGCGTGATGCGGAACACGCCGGATTGGCGATCGGTATTCGTCATCGGGAGTCCCTCCTAATTGGTTTGTCCGGGGTGTTGAAACGCCGCCGGAAATGCGAGGCCTGAGCGCCAGATCGGGTGCTTGTCGAAACCGACCGGGCGGACATCAATCACGTCGCCGTTTGGCGGCACACCGTTCAACGCGGGGAATACGCTTCCTTCGAGGCACATCCGCAGGGCGCGTTTTGGGCGGTCGCTGCCGGCCGTTCCATGGATCCAGCCGCCGCGCAAGGTACAATCGTATGCCGCGATGCCTTCAAGGACGCCGGCGGCGATTTCGGCGCGGGTCGGATGATACAGGCTGAGCGTCAGGACGGCATTGGCGCCGTTTGTGCGCTCCAAGACGCTGTTTGTCGGCAATTCTTCCATTCCGAGCACATTGAAGCGCCCGTAGCCGACGGTGCGTTCGCCGCCGAGGCCGTATGTGCCCAGCAGCGCCGCCAACTCCAGGAAGGAATCCTTGCGTTCCGGGGGCAATTCGACCAGGAACCAGGCGCCGACACCTTCCTCAGTGTTCAGACGCAGGCCGTGCCGATCGTAGGGTGTTGCCCCGGCGGCGCAACGGTCCACGGTGACCGCGGGGGCCAAGTCGCGCACTAGGAACGCGTTCAATGGCCGCGGTTTGCCATCCATCTCGGGTTTCAAGGCGGCAAGGCCTGAGCCCAGGACTTCGGTCTGCTCCGGCACGGATGGATCGCCGCGCAACCACGCTGCGAGTAAGCCCTCGGACACGAGCCGGATGGATTTCCATTGCTTGCGGCCTTTGTCGTCTTCTTCGCCAGACTGCTTCGGGTCGCGCACACCGGGAACCGGTAAGAACGGCTTCGGGTAGAAGTGGATGTTTTTCCAACAGGGAAAGAGGGAACTGACCCGGAGCCGCGGCGCCTCGTCTAGCCACGGCGAACCGCCCACCGCCGCGACAGTCATCAGCGCGCCGTGCAGCGTGTCCGAATGGATCAGCGCCGCCGCCTTGCGCGCGTGGCTGTTCATGCCGGTGAAGAACGGCCCCATGGGTTCGAGCTGGACTCGGTAGCGCGTCATGACGTAGCCTCCGCGCTGGGACGTTCGAACTTGTCCTTCCATGCCGTGACGCGACTGTCGCCGGCCACGTCGAATCCGTTGAAGGATTTCAGAACAACCTTGCGGGTTTCGAATCTGACTTGGCCGTGGCCGCGTGAACCAAGTCCACCCAGGTAATCGATCTCAAGCAGGTCCATCGCTTCGGTCAAGAAAGGAAGCCAGTCGAGGTCTGTTTCGAGGTAGAGATTGAAAACGATCTCGTAGTCGAAGAGCGCCCCGGCGGGGACGCGTTCGACCTGACGCGGCGTTGCCGCCGACGTGATGCGGTCGATAACCACTTCGGTCTTGACCTGCGAATAGGGCATGTCGATGTAGAGGCTCTCCTCAAGGGCCTCGGCGGTTTCCGGCGCCATCATCGCGTCGCGGAAGATGAGGCGGGTGGGCATGGCCTCGCCGCCCAAGTTTTCGATCTCTTTCGGCGTGACCCCAAAGAGGTGAAAGACAAAACCCTTCTTTGGGTCTTGATAGTCACTGAGACTATTGCAACCATAGATGCGCGAGTTGCCGACTCTCTTGAGTTCGCCCGGCGTGTAGATACGGTCAAGCAATGAACGCATCTTCCCCTTGAGGCTCGATCCGGGGATGTAGGGCTTCCCATCGAGGCCATTGCGAACGACGGTGCTGTCCGCACCGCCAATGGCAAGGCCGATTTCCGTGCCGCCGATATGGAGTCCCGTCACGGCCTTGATTTGACCGCTGATCTTGATCTGCCCGATCTGTTTCAACACTGTCTGCTCCGTCATGGTATCTCTCCTTTCGCTTATTTGCCGCCATGGGCGCGGTGATAGGCCAATATCGCTTCGAATCCCTGGCAAAACCGGTGGAAACGTTCGTTCTTTTCCGCGGGACTCTTACCCTTGTCAATCATGTCTATAGCATCGGTCAGTTGCTTGGCTAATTCTTTTAGTTCCCTATTCCTTGCACTCGCATAGGCGATCCGCGGTTTGAGAAGCAGGACCTTCGAGAGGTTCATCTCCGCTTCCATTTCCATCTTCTTCACGCTACCGAAGATGTTACGGATCTGTGACGTCGTCACAGTTCGCGCAATAGCCTTGCCAAATTCCTCGGCCGACGTGATGAAATCATTGTCTATTCCCTTTTCTACTGCAGTTGCCAGCGTCGTCATGATCTATCCTCCTCTTTCTTGAGTAACAGTTCCGTCCATCGGAGCGGTACACCGAGCCGGTCCTCAATAGGCCGGTTGGCATCCAGTATCCGATCCTGAATTTCCTTGATTTCGTTTTCCCAATCCTTGGCCTTCTTGGCAAATTCGCGCAGGCCATAGACCAGCATCCAGCGCCAACGTTGCCATTGGGCCGTGCGTCGCAGTTCGTCCATATTGACGGGCGCGCCACGTACCCGCTTTTCGATGGCTTTTCGCTCACGCTGGTATACCTCCCATACTTCGAAAAGCCTTCTCAGGAAGCCTGAAGGAAGCGGCTTCCGACCGTTTTCTTTGGCCATCACCTTTTCAAGCAATGCTTGGAATTCGGTGAAGCGATCCATCTCATCGAAGCCGATAGGCATGCCGAACAAGCACAACGCGTTCTTCGTCTTGCCGTCCCGCTCATATCCCTTTGCGGTTTCTTCGGCCTCGCGGGCGAGGTCGGCGGCGAACCGCAAGGGAAGGTGATCTTCGACAATGGCGACGCCGCCGGAGAAGGTCAGCACCGGATTCCCGCCGGTATATTGGGTGAAGGCTTCCCTGAGTTCGATGGCGAAATCGATGACGGCATCCCAGGCGCCAACGACGAACAAATCGTCGCCGCCGGTGTAGATGACACCAACAGTATTTCCGTACCTGGTGGCGGCGAGATGATCGACATACCCTTCGAAAAAGTCGGTAAGGGCGGCGCTGAGCATGGCCATGCGGCCAATCGTGGCGCGTTCTTTCAAACCAGATCCGAACAATGCGCCGAGGTTGTCTACATCTGCGCGGAAGATGGCGAACTTTTTGGCGCCGGTGGAGCGTGCGGCCAGATCCTCGAAGGTGGCCACGTCCCAGTCGCTCTCACCGCGCGGCCAGCTCTTGGCGAGCATGCGGTAGGATAGTGCCGATTCATCGGGTGGGCGGATTGCTTTGCGCGTTTCGGCGGGGTCAAATGCGCCCAGTTGGATGACTTCAAGAATCTGGTTGCGATCCGGCGCTTCGCTTGTGCTGGACGCCAGGTGATATCCGAAGCCCAAAGGGGCAAAGAGGGCGTTCACGGGATCGGGATTGTCGCTCGGTTTTGTACGAACGAGCCAACGCGCATCGCGAAGACGGCGGCCAAAGTCGCGCAAGGACTCATCGAAATCGGTCAGCGTTTCTTCTTCGTCGCCGCCATAAACTGTCACGGGGAACACGTCTTCATCCAAGCTCCCAAATAGCGTGTCGTAATCCTGGCGCGCGTGCAGGGAGAGTTTCTGGGCCTTCTTGAGGTTCGCCTGTTCGCCTGCCTCGCGCCATTTGCCAGAAAAAACCTCACCGATAACAAAATCTTTTGGCGCAAGCGTCGTGTCGCCGACAAGAAGGCTAAGCGCGCCATGGAATCCATCGAGGATGTGCTTCGACAATTGTGCCGCAATGCCGTCTATATCGGCGTTCAGCGGGAATAACAGATAGAACCGGCCGCCGCTGTTGTAGATGACGCAACAGGATGGAAGACCAGCCTGCTCGCAAAGGTACGTTGCGCACGCCTCACAAACGAGCTGCAATAGAAAAGACCGGGCTTTGAGGGTCTTCGCGGCCCCTTTGCGTGGTATCGCGTAGAGGAAATCCTGGATGCCCGACAGATCGCCGCATACGAGACGGCAAATGGGTTCTTTGGCGGGACCGTCTAGCTTATGGTCACTGAGATGGGTGCGGATTGCGGATGCACGCTCTTTGGAAACATCATCGGCAGCGAAACATGCCGCAAGCGCGGCGGTGGTCCGGCTGTGTTCATAGAGGCTGATGTCGGGTATATAGGCGCCCACGCGCGTGGGCGTCGCGGCGGGGATGCGTGAGGTGAAACGGCGCATGAGAGCCAGCCAGGTGCCATGTGGCGCCACGACGGATTCGATTCCGGATATTGCGGCCTCAAGAGACTCCCATAGAGCACAGTATTGTCTTGCCGAGCCTTCCTGTCCTTCGTTAGGCATGAAGGCGCGCTCGTCGAAGGCGCCATGGGGTATTATCGGCAAGGCGTATGGCTGTGGCGTGTCTTGCTTCAGCCCGGCAAGTACGCTGTACAAGCAAGCCTTTTCCGGTGTGCTTCGTTCCTGCTCTGCGTCGCATTCGCGTTCCGCAGACGAGAGCCAGTCGGCGAGCGAAATTAGCATTGCTTCGCGTGATTGGTCGGGATCGTGGTGCGACCTGACCCAATTCGCGAGTTCTGCGTCGTGAAGATGAGCCTCCACGAAATGCGCGCTCCATAGGGCGTGGTCGTAGGTACCGAAGTGCTCCTTCTCCTGCGAGTTGAACGGTTTTTTCAGGCCCGTGCGGCTCCAGAACTTGCCGATGTCGTGGAGCAGCGCGGCGGTTGCTACTCTTTCAACGTGTTCTTTCATGATGCCTCCTCGATCTTGTTTGCCTGAACGCTGTGAATAGAGGTGTAGCAATGACTGTGCCAACATTCAATTGTCTGTTTCTTTGCCGTATCCGGTTCAACCTCGATATGGCGCTTTTCATGGCCGTGGGCGCCAATATTCAATTGCCTATTTCTTTAACAAATTCCCTCTCCCTCGCAGTAGCCACCACGTTATCTTTTTCCCACCCAACTTTACTGCGTTCACGTCAGAACAACCTGTGTTGATACTATCGCAATGCGGGTTGTTGTTTCTACTCTTTCCCTCACTGGGACTTGTGTGTCTTCTCTCGAACGTGCTTATTCATGGCTTGCGGAGATATGCCCAGCAAGCGGGCGGCCTTGGCCTCGTTTCCTTCTGCCAATTCCAAGGCGCGCCGTTTCAGCTTGCGATCAATCTCTCTCTTGTACTCCTTCAAGTCAAACCCCTCGTGAGGTTCTGGCAGCGCCTCCGGGATTCCGCCCTCGCAGGAGAGCGGGAAAACGCGGATATCCTCGGCGTCAATCGCAGGCCGTCCTTGGGCATATGTCAGCGCGCGGTCAATAGTGTCCTTCAGCTCGCGAATGTTTCCGGGCCATGTGTACGCTTCGAGCGCGGTGATGGCCTCGCGCGTGAGATGAATCGGTTTGGAGGCATTGTTCTTTGAGAGGAAGTACTGGGCGAGGCGCGCAACGTCGCCGCGGCGTTCGCGCAAGGCCGGCAGCCGGATCTGCATGCCGCTGAGGCGAAAGTAAAGATCCTTTCGGAAGGATTTCTCTCTGATGCCACGTTCAAGGTCGGCGTTCGTGGCGGCTACTATACGTACATCTACGAGGTGGCCGTGTTCTGAGCCAACAGGGCGGACCTCTCGATCTTGCAGTACGCGCAACAACTTGGCCTGAAGATTCATGGGCATTTCGCCGATCTCGTCCAGAAACAGAGTCCCTTTGTTGGCCATGTCAATAAGGCCTTTGCGGTCTTTCTCGGCGCCGGTAAAAGCACCCTTGACGTGGCCAAACAATTCACTCTCCAGCAGTTGATCGGGAATGCCCGCACAATTGACGGCCTCCAACTTGCCCGTGCGTCCACTGGCCTCGTGAATGAGGCGCGCGAACAATTCCTTGCCCGTGCCGCTTTCGCCAAGGATAAGTATGCTCAGGGGACTGTTCGCAAATCGGATAGCATCTTCGATAGCCTTCACAAACGCCGGGGCCTCTCCGATAATGCCTATTCGATCGAGTAGTGCAGTCGTGTTTGTTGGAGCAACGCGTGCCCAATCTGTTTTACAGACCGCCGGAATGACGCGAGGAAATTCCGGGCGCGTCAAATCAATCGCCGAAACGATAGGGCGGTCCATTGTGACGTATTGGCGAGGACGGATCTGTAATACGGTACAGGGCAGTTCGCCCGATGCGGCCAGCAAGAACCAACAGGCGTGTATCTGCGGGGTACCCGATGTTACGGAGACGCTGACGCTAGCGGCTTCGATAAGATGGTGAAGTCGCTTCAATGACCTGCGCAACACACTCAGGACTGCTACATGGTCTGTCGGGTCATTCAGATTAAGTTTTTCGATCTCAACCTGTGTTTGTGGCGCCACTTCCATCAAGCGTATTTTGGTACTTTCGGCATTGGGTTCCATCGGCGGTGTTGTAAACAAAATGACGGTTTCAAAGGTCAATTCGCGAACAAGTGAGACGATGGGACCGTCAACAGTTGTTGCGGGCGAAGACGGATCGTGACTTCCCACAAAAGTCAGTAGCATACGTTGTTTGGAACTGCTGCGCTGTTTACTCGTCCCATGCCCCGGTGATGCAGTATTTACATATCTCGCCATGATATTTCCCTCAAAACTCGAATACACGGTACATTCTAGGTATCAACTACAGTGAAGACAAATAAACCGAACGCGACATGGGCATGGGAAAAGTCCGCAATGCGTATTGGCGTATTGGAGTTTTTCCGATTGGAACGGATTGGTCATCAGAAAGACATGCAGCAGATGCGCCCGCGAACGTTGCCGACGCAGTTTCTCGGCGGCACATGCCGTATACGCACAAAGGGCCTCGCGCAACACCGAACAATCCGACACCGGTCCGCCGCACGTGCGCGAACACATGATCGTCTGCCGTGGCAGGGAGCCGCTCTCCAGCGGGTAACAGGCTATACCATGCAATTTCAATACCGTCCGCATGACGCATACGTTGAAACGCCGTCTAATCCGGTCCGGGGCCATCCACGCGAGAGCCAGCTCGGTGCGCACACCCATGCGTTCCAGCGCCACTTTGAGACGCATCCCCACGACTCATACATTTTCCACGGACAGAGCGACTACACGTTCGTCCGCCGGTGACGGAAATCCCGCTTCCACCGGCATGCCCGCCAGAGGACAGGATAGGCCGGGTACAACGTCCCCGCGGGCGTTCCACAATTCCATGACGATCATCGCCGGCAACCTTTATGCTTCCGTGCGACAAAGGGCAATCGCCCCAATCCATGGCAGTGTATATCAGAATAAGTGTTCAGTTATATTCCGGGTCCAGGGTGTTGTTCATTACTTTGGAAGGCGGCATCACCGATTTGGACAAGCTCTTGCGCCCGTCAGCAGACCTTATCCTAAGGACCGTCAAGACGGGACGATAATCTGTCCAAAATGCCAAAGAATTCAATTATCCGGCTTTGTCGATGGCACTAATTTGAACAGCAGTAATATAAAAAGCCTCTTCAGTTGCGGCTGTACTCGCCCTGACAGACTGAGTAGTCGTAGCGGAACCCGCTACGCTGCTGCTCTTCGCGCGTCAAGGCGAAACACAGGCAGGCGGAGTAAATCCAGCGCTCGCAGACCTGGACCAAGCGCCCTACAGCGCTCGTGGCGCTCATGGTATCTGCGACTTTGGCCAGGCCCGCGGCGTCGGAAACCTCGGTAAAACAGTTGCCTTCTTTGGTGAACCCGATACCCTTGCGTTGCGTTTCTCGGGCATCTTCATCGCAATTACCCCGTCTGCAAACGAGATAGGTTATACTACAACTACCTTCGACGCGGTTACGCCGAAGGCGTCCCCTCTTCTGGACGAAGTCCCAGACGAGGCGTAGTTTCTTTGAACGAGACATTACACAGGAGCATTGCACGACATGCACAAGAACCTTTTGACGATCTCCCTGATTCTTCCCGCATTCTGGATGTCGGCCGCCGTTGCGCAAACCACGGACATGGGCAGCCTGTGCCGCATCCGGGAGGCGGAGACCCGTTCCATCAGTCCGGAAAACTTCACCGGCGAAAAAGGCCAGGGCGGCATGGCGACGCTGGAAAACGGGAGCGCCGCGCACGCGGCGCGCGAATTGGGACAGGGCTGGAAAGTGAATCCGTACGTTCACATCGAGCCGGGGACGACGTTCACGCTTGCGCAGATTGACGGATCGGGCGTCATCAACCATATCTGGATGACGCCGGCCGGGGAATACCGGCTCATGATTTTGCGATTCTACTGGGACGGCGAAACGGAACCGTCCGTGGAAGTTCCCGTGGGCGATTTTTTCGCTTCGGGCTGGGGCATGGGAAAGGAACCGCGCATTTCATCGCTCGCCGTCTGTGTAAATCCGAGAAGCGGTTTCAATTCGTATTGGCAGATGCCTTTCCGCAAGGGATGCCGTGTGACCATGGAAAATCTGGGCAACAAAAGGGCGACGGTTTATTATCAGATTGACTATTCCTTGGAAACCGTGCCGGATGACGCCGCCTATTTTCATGCGCAGTTCCGCCGCGTGAACCCCCTGCCGGAAAAGGCCGTCCACACCATCGTGGACGGCATCCGGGGCCGTGGACATTATGTGGGCGCCTATCTGGCGCATGGCGCAAACAGCCAGGGATGGTGGGGCGAGGGCGAAATCAAATTTTACATTGACGGCGACGAATCTTTTCCGACGATCTGCGGCACGGGCGAAGAAGACTACTTCTGCGGATCCTACGGCTACAACGAGCAGGAAAAGGACGGCAAATACTCCTACGAAAATTTCAGCAGTCCGTATACGGGTTTTCATCACATTCCGCACGATGGCGCGCAACGGCGCATCGGCCAGTACCGCTGGCACATCACGGATCCCATCCGTTTCAAAAAAGACCTCCGCGTGACCATCCAGAGTCTGGGTTGGCAAAGCGAGGGCCGATATCTGCCGCTACAGGACGATCTCGCCTCGGTGGCGTACTGGTATCAGGAGGAACCCCACAACACGTTCCCGGCCTTGCCGGCGAAGGAACAACTGATTATTACGGATTGAACCGGTCTTGAAAGATTTCTCCACGCGCGGCAAAGTGCGCCGCGCCCTTGGATTTTTCAATGGCGTTGGCCGGTCTTTCGCGCGCGGCCCCGGATCGCGGATTGATTTCAGGCGCCTTGAGGGCTATCGCCCCGGGAGATTCGCATGGTTGGCATGACAAGCGCAATGGCGTTCGCCACGTTGCTCATGATTCGTGCGGGAACGCTTCCGGGAGCGCCATGCGCGGCTGAACCCGATACGTGTCGCATCCAGATTCACGAGACCATCGTATTCGATGGGAACCGGGGCTGGGAACACAAGGGTGTAACCTACCGTCTGGCCTGCGGGGCAAATATTGCGCAAATGCCCAACGGCGACCTGCTGTGCTGGTGGCTTTCCGGAAGCGACAACGAACCCTCAACGGACAACAACGTCCTTGTGTCGCGTTCGACGGACAAGGGCAAGACATGGAACGATCCCCATGTGCTGCTGGAAGCCGGCCAACATGCCGCCGCGCTCACCGTCATGCACGTCGCGCCCGGCGGAAAAGTCATTGCCTTCGGGGCGGAATGGCCCTCCGAACTCCATTACACCGTATGGCATTACTTCCGCATGGAATCCACCGACAACGGGCATTCCTGGTCGCCGCGTGAGCCTTTCCGCATTCGCGACGATGAAAACATCATGATTGGCCGGCCCATTCAATTGCACAACGGCGAATACCTGTTGCCCGCCTCCTTCTTCGAGAAACGCCCCGTCCCACTGGCCGGCGCGATCGCCGAAACGGCCCGTGCCGCGTCCGAGGCCGAAGCGCTCGCCCTGCTGCCTGATCCGTCTGGAACGGCGAAAGCCAACAAGTTCCTCACCCATCTGCACGGCTGCTCCGTCCTGATAACTTCCAATCCCCAACTGCGGGGAATGGCCGAATTCGGCGGCATCCGCAACCGTCCGCTCGGTTTGCTCGAAAGCACGGCGGTGCAACTCAAGGACGGCCGCATCGTCATGCTCATGCGCGCGGAATACGGCGGTTTCCTGTGGCGCGCGGAAAGTTCCGACAATGGACGCACGTGGACCGGCGCGTGGCAGACCGATATCCCGAACCCGACAACCCTGCCCGCGATCATCCGCCTGCCCGACGGACGCATCGCGCTGATTCACAACGCCACCGGCGGCGTGGTGGGAGAACGCGCGAAACGCGATCCGTTGTCCATCTGGATCAGCGACGATGAAATGAAAAGTTGGCGCGTCAAGGCAGACGTGATTACGGGCGGTTCGCTGGCCTACCCCTGTCCGCTTATCGTGGACGATCGGCTCGTTTTTTCCTACGACCGAAACCGGCGCGAAACGCGTTTTGTGGAAGTCCTGCTGCCCCCTTTGTAACGGAACCGGCACATGTCCAAGATTGTCTTGTTTACCATCAACGCACGGTACACTCATCCCTCCATGGGATTGCGCTGTCTGCGCGCAAACATGGGTGCTTTGCGGCGCGACACCGTCATTCGCGAATTCCACCTGAAACAGGACACCGGCGAAATGGCCGATGCCGTCGTCGCGGAGAATCCGGTCCTTGTCGGCGCGGGCCTGTATATCTGGAACGTGGAAAAGGCAACGGAAGTCCTGCGCCGGATTCGGGCGATCCGGCCGGACGCGGTGATCGTCGCGGGCGGTCCGGAAGCCGGCCACGAATACGAAAACACGCCATGGTTCGAACTGGCCGATTACGTGGTCGCGGGCGAAGGCGAGCCGGCCTTCGCGGATTTGGCCGGTGCGATTCTGGCGGGAAAACGCCCCGCGCGGAAAGTTATCGTCGCGACAGCCGTACCGCCCGAATCGCTTGCCCTGCCCTACGGCGAATATTCGGAGCAGGATTGCGCGACGAGGATAATCTACGTCGAAACGTCGCGCGGATGCCCGTTCCGCTGCGCATTCTGCCTGTCGGCGCTCGAACCGCGCGTCCGGGAATTCCCACTCGATCCCATCTTCGACGCCCTGTCGGACCTGATTGCACGCGGCGCACGGCGATTCAAATTCGTGGATCGAACCTTCAATCTGCGATCCGAACGCGTTCACCGCATGCTCGATTTTCTGCGTCCCCGCATTCGCGACAACATGCAGGTTCATTTTGAAATCGTGCCCGACCGGCTGGACGCGGATTTTGTGGCCGCCCTCGCGGATTTTCCTCCCGGCGCAATCCGTCTGGAAGCAGGCATCCAATCCGTCAACCCGGAAACGCTGGCGGCCATCGCCCGTCCGCAGGATTCGGACCTTGCCCTGCGCAATCTGCGGTCGTTGCGCGATTGCACGGGCGCAATTATCCACGCCGACCTTGTCGCCGGGCTTCCGCACGAAACCCGCGAAACGTTCGCCAGCGCGTTCGATCGGGTTCTTGCCACGCGCCCCCATGAAATTCAGGTGGGTATCCTCAAGCGCCTGCGCGGCGCCCCGATCAACCGCCTGATCGAACCGTGCCGCCTCGTGTTCGCCGAACAGCCGCCGTACGAAATCCTCGAAACCCATCGCCTCGGACGCACGGAAATCGAACGCATCAAACGATTCGCCCGGTATTTCGAGATCTACCACAACACCGGCCATTTTCCGCGATCGCTTCCCCTTTTGTGGCAGACAAACGCCTCGCCGTTCGAGGCATTCATGGCCTTCTCGGACTCACTGTTCCAGGCAACGGGCCGGACCCACGCCATTCCCCTCGCCGAACAGGCCTCGCGCCTGCTCGCGTATCTGGGCGATAAGGGCATCTCAAACGCACGGGAACTCGTCGAAGCCGATTATTACAGCGTCCCCGGCCGCCGGGAGAAACTCGCGCCCGGCTGATTTTTCAAATCAAAATCCGTTTCTCTTTGGTTCTTTCTCTTTTCGCAAAGAGAAAGAACTCAAATATCACTCAAAACCGCAGGGGATCGGGTTCGGACATGGCCGTCTTTTTTTCGCGGGGCACGAGCACTTTCACCTTTGCGCCTTTCATGAACACGGGGGAACCGGGCCGCAGCGGAACGGTCAGCGTGGAGCCGTCCCGTTCGACCTGCACGGGCTCGCCCATGAGGTTCGATACATTCAGGCCGCCGCGGCCTACACGGCACGTCACCGTCGCCGGTTTATCCTGCGTCCACACGGCCAGCGCGTCGCCCATTTCGAGCGCAAGGACGCCTTTCGGCAGACGTTTCGGCATGCCCGGCTTGCCCTTGTCAAAGGTTCGGCAAACGGTCGCGAGCGCGCGATAGGCCGGTTTCGGCGTCAAATCGGTGCGCAACGTGCCGAAGTTCGCCTCGAAATAGAACGGATCGTCGCCGTCGTTGCGGAAATCGTACCAGCCGATGTTCTGAATCGCGCCGGAGGCTACCGCAGCGAGGTAACATCGCGCAAGGAGTTGCGCCTGGGCGCGTTCGTCCACGCCGCCGATGTGCGTGCTCCAGCCCATTTCCGTGATCCAAACGGGCCGTCCGTTCACGAGTTCGGCGGTCGATCGCATTTCCTTGACAAACTGCGCATCATTCAGGCGCGCGCGATAGGGATGGATCGTCAGGATATCGAAAGGCGCTTGTGCATCCAAACATTGCTGAATGAACTTGCGGTCCACGCCCGCCGTTGAAATGGCGAGCACAATCGCCTCGGGATCGGCTTCCTTGATGGCGGCGTAACATTTCTTCACGAGCACCGGATACAACTCCTTCGGTCCGCTCCAGAAAAAGATGTTCGGTTCGTTGTAGATTTCCCAATGCTTGACGCGGTTCTTGAAATGGCTTACCGTCGCGCGCGCCCACACGCAGAAATCGTCTATGCCTTCTTCCGTGTAGGCCTTCGTCCACGTGGACCAATAGGACAGCAAACCGTACACGCTGATACCGTGCTTGAGGGCGGTGTTCACGACCTGATCGTAAAAAGTGAAATCGAACACGCCGCGCGCGCGCTCGATGCCCGCCCAACTGAATTCCTCGCGCGTCCACTTGACGCCCGCCGCTTGCGCCGCGGCGGCAATCTTCTCCATTTGCCCGTAGTCGCCGTAGCGATATAGATAGACGCCCATGCCCCACGGCAATTCGGGCCGCAAGGCCGCGTCGCCCGCGTCCGCCATCGGCTGCGTCAAGCCCGCACGCGACGTCGCGGGCGCGAATTCCGGCGCATCGAACCGGAATTCCGCATCGGCGAAATGCAGCGAGGCCGGGACCGCGCGATCGATCGCGATCGCGTGGCGCTGCCCGCGCGCAGGCAAGGTACACGGCCGCGATTCCGTGTGCAGGACGCGTTCGTCCCAATCGCGAAGCGTCAGGGTCAGGGTTCCCGCGACGTCGTTCGCGGTCATGTTCCACATCGTGCAGCCCCACTGCGCGTTGCGTTCGGCGCCGGACACGCCGGTTTCGCGGGCCGACGCCAAGAGGACAATCAATCCCGAAGGCTGCACCGTCGTGTCGCAGCGCAGTCGGATGAGGCGGATATCCGTGGCTTGCGCCGGTCCGTCGCCGCGTTCGATCGTCAGATCAACGACGCGCAGTGGATACGAGATGTTCTTTTCTTCCGCGCCGGAATGCACCCATCCGTCCGGCGGCGGCGGCACGGTAAACGTCTGCTCCGAACCATCCAGCAGGCCGAGCGTTCGCGTGAAGTTCTGGAAATGCGACCCCAGCGTCAATTTCAGCACGTTGCCCTTACGGCCGCCGGAAACCGTGAGCGACAACGCGCCGGGCTGGCCGAACAAGGACAGGCTGTGACGCAGCGACGCTTCGGACACTTTGGAAAAATCAATCTGCCACAGGCCATCCGTAAGCAACGAACCGTTCGTGGGCGCGAACCCGCTGTCCGCGCCGAAATCCGTTGCGACATATTCGCCCTGAACCGCATTCGCCGCGCCTGTCTTGGAATCCATTGGTCCCGCCTCCCCGCCGACATCGGCGATATGGATTTCACCCACCGGCGCGTTCAGCGACACGTTTTCGAGCAGGATGCCCACGCTGACAATCGGCGGGCGCACCACGCCGTCGTTCGCGCCGCCCCAATGCGCCGTCCAGTCTTTCATCCCGCACACAACCGGCTGCCAGCCGGCATGATCATAAACAACCGGCTTCTGGAAGGACTGCCCCGCCGAGTCCGCGATGCGAACGGTCAACTGCGCCTCCGCCGGTTTGCGCACGCGAAACGTCACGGTTCGCAACGCGACAGGCGTGTCCAGCGTGCAGTACGCCCCAACATAGTTGCCGCCGCCGCGGAAGTCGTACTTGAGCGTCAGGACGCCCTTGGCGTCGGCCTCCAACGCGCCCGCCGCGCCGGGAAACTCCGCACCGTCGGAAAACGTCCATTTCCCCGCCATCACACCCGCCGGGCCGGGCAGGACAATCTCCCCCGCGCCTGCCAGCAATGCCGCACACGCCAACCCAATCGTCATCATGATTCATCCCTCCGCATTGACATTCGACTTTCATTTTACCGCCATACCCCCTCAAAGTCACGATCCCGTTTCGAGTAGATTTTTATTTGAGGCAAAAGACTTGGAGGCCGCAAATCGGAAATTGTATGATAGCAAGGGCGAAATGTGGCTTGGGAACGAAAGGCGTTGGACGTGAAGAAAATCCTTTTGGCCATTCTTGTGTTGGTTGCCGTCTTGGGCGGGATCGTGGCAGTGCGTACAGTACGGTTCGCGCCCCAAGCGCCGCCTTCGGTCGTGCCGGTCACGATAACCGTGGACGATGCCGCCGCGGCCCGGCATCTGGCGGAAGCCGTCCGGTTCAAGACGATCAGCACGCAGAACCCCGCGGAATTCGACGCGGAGACTTTTCGCGCATTCCATGCGTTTCTCGAAACGACGTTTCCGAACGTGCATGCGACGCTCGCGCGAGAACCGGTGAGCGACTTTAGTCTCTTGTACACATGGCAGGGCGCGAATCCGGCCCTCAAGCCCATTTTGCTCCTGGCGCATCAGGACGTGGTGCCGGCCGATGCCGACACGATCGGACAATGGACGCATCCGCCCTTCGGCGGAATCATCGCGGACGGATATGTCTGGGGACGCGGCACACTCGACGACAAGGGCAGCCTGATGGGCATTCTGGAAGCCGCCGAGATGCTTATCACGGATGGATTCAAGCCGGCGCGGACGATCTATTTCGCATTTGGGCACGATGAGGAATTGGGTGGTGCGACCGGCGCGCCGAAGATTGCGGAATTGTTGAAGTCGCGGAACGTCTCGCTGGAGTCGGTTCTTGACGAGGGCGGCATGATCCTCGACGGCATCGTGCCCGGCGTGGCATGCCCCGTTGCCGCCATCGGCATTGCCGAAAAGGGATACGCGAGCCTTCAACTTTGCGTCGAAGGCAAGGGCGGCCACTCCTCCACCCCGCCGCGCCACACGACGCTGGGCATTCTCGCCAAGGCCATCACGCGCATCGAAAACAACCCGTTTCCGGCGGATCTGATATTCGCGGAGCCTTTTTTCGATCGCGTGGGGCCTTATATGCCGCTTGCCCGGCGCGCCGTGTTCGCCAACATGTGGTTGTTCGGTCCTGTGGTAAAACGCATCCTGTCCCAGGAGCCGGAAATGAACGCCGGCATTCGGACCACCGCCGCCGTGACAATGGCCAGCGCCGGCGTCAAGGAGAATGTGCTTCCCAGTCGCGCGACCGCCGTCGTGAACTATCGCATTCTCGCCGGCGACAGCGTCGAGACGGTGACCACGTTTGCACGCGCGCTGATCAACGACGACCGGGTCGCGATAACGCCCATCGGGAAGCCCCGCGAACCCTCACCCGTTTCGGATACGAATTCGGCGGCGTACCGGCGCATCGAACAAACGCTGCGGGAGGTCCGCGGCGGCAAAGAGATTGTCGTGACGCCTTATCTTACCCTTGGCGGCACGGACAGCCGTTATTTCTGCGGTCTTTCGGAAAATGTCTACCGGTTTCTGGCGATATCCGCCGATGCGCAGGGACTTAAGAGCATGCACGGGGTCAATGAGCGGGTTGCGGTTGCGGACTATGCGGATTTGATCCGTTTCTACGCGCATTATTTGAAAAAAAGCCAGGAATAGAAGACAGGGCGGCATGGTATAATCAGGCTGGCGTTGACCAGGAAGGCGATTGGGCGATGGATCCGAACGAGGCGGTCGAGTTGTACCGGCGCGCGGAACGGCTTTTCATGGAAGGCCGCTTCAAGGACGCGCTTTCGATCGTCGAGCGCCTGGATGCGGCCTTCCCCAAGACTAAACCGTTCATGTTTTCCCGCGCCAAATGCCTTCAAAAACTCAACCGGATTTATGAGGCGGCCGTCCTGTGCGACGTCATCACGGCCCAGTTTCAGGATCCGCGCGCCGCAGAGTTGAAACGCAGCCTGCTGACGCTCATGCCGGCGGAAAAGGGAATGGACACGGGAAGTCCTGAGCCGTCCGAAATTCAGAAAGGGAAAGGGGCGTTTCTTTGGATTGGCGCGGCTGTTGCCGCCTGCATCGCCCTTGCGCTCGGCATCGCGCTGTTTCTTCTTTGGCGGACGCCCTGATCGCCGTTTTGCGCAATCGGGACCGATCGATCAAATATCGTCCACGTCGGCCAGGCTCTGGTAAAATTCGGAAAAGGTGTTTCCGTGAACGCCTTTCATGAAGGCCATGGCCGCGCGCGGATGCTTGTTGAGCATGCCGGTGATGGCATAGGGGATTTCGTATCCCCACCGCAGTTCCTTGCACATGTCCACAAAATGGTTCTGGATGAGATCCATCACGGGGCGGATATTGTATCGGGGGTTCTTGAGAAAACCAATCAGGAGTTCGAGCGGGCAATTGCCGGCGGCGCGGCCGATGCCGTAGATGCTCGCATCGAGATAATTGACGCCCTTGATGATGGCCTCGATGGTGTTGGCGAAAGCCAGCTGCTGGTTGTTGTGACAATGGATGCCTATCTGTTTGCCCTTGAGTCCCGCCAGATATTTTTCGGCAAGGTAATGAATCTGCTCGGAGTAGAAATAGCCGAAACTGTCCACGATGTAGACCATTTGGAAATCGGTTTCGGCGAGTTGCGCGATGGCTTCGTCGAGATCCGGTTCGAGCGCATGCGAGACGGCCATGATGTTGACAGACACGTCGTAGCCAAAGGAGCGAATATGCTTGCCAAGATGGATGGCCTTATCAATGTCCTTCACGTAGGTCGCGACGCGAAACAACTTGATGATGGACTCGTCCGCCGGCAGAAAATCGTCGTAATCCACCCGCCCGACGTCAACCATGACCGACACTTTCGTGTCGCATTCGTAGGCGACCTCGCGCAGATCCGCCTCGTCGCAGAACCGCCACGGTCCAAAATCCTCGACCTTGAACTGTTTCTTGTCGGCCCGATAACCGAGTTCGACATAGTCCACGCCGGCCTGCGCCAGGTTGTGAAACACTTCCTTGACCAGCGCCTTGTCGAACTTCCATTCGTTCATCAGTCCGCCGTCGCGAATGCTGCAATCGAGTACTTTGATCTCCGGTCTGAACATGTGGGTTTCTCCGATTCCGTGGTCGAATGCGATTAGGGCCGACTTGCGGCCTTGTTGGGCATATAAATCAACGGTCCGTAACCGTTGGTGCCGTTGGGCAGCAGGCAGAGGTCTGGATTTGAATAATTCGCCGGATTGGCCTCCCCGGACCGGGTCCGGTTACGGTAGTCGAAATCCAGCATTTTGTTGTCGTTTATGTCGCGCGTCGCCAGATAATAGGCGCGCAATGCCAGCACATGGTACCAGTGGAATTTGTTCACGTTGGCCAGGAATTCCTCGGTGTAGGCTATGCGAGCGTTGTTTGAAACCCGCATGGGTGTAACAATTCCGCCGGTATCCCCTCCCGGTCCCACGCTGATCAGAATGAAATCGTCGTACCGGATCGGCGGGAAACTGAGTTTTTTCAGGGGATTCGATGGATCGGGACTGTTGGGAAACGTTTCGTTCGGATCCCAGCGTGTCGCATGGGCGCCCGCGAGCAACTCGCCGTTGTCATACATGATCTTGGCGTAATATTCATAGACCAGCTGAGTCTGGGCGAGATTCACGGGGATATAGATCATAGGACGCTGGGGCGAAATGTCCGCGCCGCCGCGCAATTGCCGCTCCACCTCGGTGGAGAGATTTGTCCCGTCATACCGCAGGGTCTTCGCCTCTTGCGAGAAAACATATTGGTTTGTTCGCACATCTTTTTCGCCCACCAGCGAAAATTCGAGGAGGCTCAACGCCCCGTCCATGTCGGTATCGTGGGTGCGCGTGCCGAACGGATCGTACACGTCATAATTGCGCATGTACTTGAGCGGACTGACGTAAGGAACCAAGCAGAAGTAATCGTTGTCATGTCCTTGGCCAATTTCGTGTTGCAGCGATTCGTCCACGGCTTGCCGCAGGTAGCCGTAGGCGGGCGGAAATGTGTCCACGCCAACGGCCTTTTTGGTATAGAAGGCAACGGCCGTTGTGCGAAGTTCGTTGCAGGTCTGGGTCCAACTCGTGATCTTGGCCCGCTCGATCATGCGCGGCCCGACAATGAAAATCATGCTGGCCAAAATGGAGATAATCGCGATCACGGTCAGCAGTTCAATAAGCGTAAACCCTTTTGCGGAGAGGCTTTTCAACGGCGTATCCTCCTTGGGAACCCATTCTCCCGATCGGAATCTTACCATGCCCGCCGGAGTACGTCAAATCAACGCCAGAAAAGGACTCGGACTCAATGGCTGTACGGGTCGGCGGCGTCGCGGAGGCCGTCGCCGAGGAAGTTGAACATGAGGACGGTGACGATGACGAAGAGGACGGGGAACATGAGCCATGGGTAGAGCGCGATGGCGCGGATGTTCTGTGCGTCCTGCAGAAGGACGCCCCAACTGATGGTCGGCGGACGGAGGCCGAGACGAAGGAAACTGAGGGAGGTTTCGGCGAGGATCATGCCGGGGATCGCGAGTGTGACGGATACGATCAGGTGGCTGGTGAAACCGGGGACAAGGTGTTTGAGGATGATGGCGAATTCGCGCACCCCGGCGACTTTGGCCGCGAGGGCGTAGTCTTCTTCGCGCAGCGAGAGCACTTTACCCCGGACGACGCGCGCGAGACCGGTCCATCCGATTAGCGCGAGGATGACGGTCATGCAAAAGTAGACTTGGACCTGTGTCCAGTGGGACGGCATCGCGGCGCTCAGCGCGAGCCAGAGTGGAATCGTGGGGAAGGATCGCAGGACTTCGATCAGGCGTTGAATCAATGTATCCAAGATACCGCCGTAGTAGCCGGACACGCCGCCGATAACGATACCGAGGACAAGGCTCAGAAACACGCCGACAAGTCCGAGCGAAAGCGAAATCCGGCTGCCGTAGAGGATCCGACTGAAGAGGTCGCGGCCGAGACGATCCGTTCCCATCGGACACCAGCGCGAGCCGTCGGACAATCCGGCGAGGTGGCGGTTCATGGGTAGAAGTCCCCAGAGTCGGTAATCATCGCCGCGCGCGAACAAGCGGATCGAAATTGGGCGCTCGGTGTCGTCGGTATAGGTTCGCGCAAGCGTTTCCGGGTTGATGTGCTGGATATGTGGGTAGACGAAAGGCCGGTGGAGGCGGCCCTGATGGACGATGCGCGGCCGTTGCGGCGGCTCGTAACTACGGCGGGCGTCGCGCGCGTTGGGCGCGTTGGGCGCGATGAATTCGCAGAAAATCGCGACGGCGTAAAGGCATGCAAGAACGATCAACGCGAAAACGGCCACGCGGTGATCGAGAAACTTCCACCACATGAGGCGCCATTGGCTCGCGACATAGAGGCGATCTTCATGTATGTCGGAGTGGCTCATGACGCCTGCCCTCCGAAACGGATGCGCGGGTCAACCCATGCGAGCAGGATGTCGGAAATCAGCGTGCCGATGACGGTCAGCGTGCTTAGGATCAGGATGAACGATCCGGCAAGATACATGTCCTGCTCCATGAGCGCATTCATCATCAACGGGCCGGTCGTCGGCAGGCTGAGCACCATGTCCACGATGACGGATCCGGAAATGAGGCCGGGCAACATCCACCCAATCGTGCTGACGATGGGGTTGATTGCAATGCGCACGGGATACTTGATCAACAGCCGCCACTCGGACAGTCCCTTTGCGCGCGCCGTGACGACGTAGGGCATTTCGAGTTGGTCGAGCAGGTTCGCGCGGACGAGCCGGATCAGGTCCGCCGTGCCGCCGACCGCGAGGACCGTCACGGGCGCCCAGATGTGCCGGAGCAGGTCGGCGACTTTCGCCCATGACCATGGCGCGGCGGCCTGCGCGTCGGAGAAGAGTCCGCCGACGCTCGTGCCGAAGACCGTGTAGGAAATCCACATGAGGATCAGCGCGAACAGAAAGGCCGGTGTGGACATGCCGATAAAGCCGAGGAAAGTGAAAAAATAGTCGAAGAATTTGTATTGGTGCGTCGCGGAATAGATGCCGATGGGCACGGCGATGATCCACGTGCAGACGACGGTGATGAGCGCGATGGCCATGGTCAAGGCCAGCCGTTCCCAAATGAGTTCCCGGACGGGCTTGTTGAGCGAGAAGGATTGGCCGAAATCGCCGTGCAACACGCCGCCGATCCATTTGATGTACTGGACCGGCAGCGGCTTGTCGAGTCCGTATCGCGCGCGGAGGCTTTCAATGACGGCCTCATCCGCCGTCTCGCCGGTTTGCGCGAGATTGGCGATGTACGTCGTGAGGTAATCGCCGGGCGGCAGTTGAATGATGACGAACGAGATGATCGAAATGAGCAACAGCGTCGGAATGGCAATAATGAGGCGTTTGACGATATAGGCCAACATGGTTCAGCGTCCCTCGTCAATGTAGAACTGCTCGATGCCGATGTAGCCGGGGGTCATGACGCGGTAATCGTGCACGATGTGTTCCGGTACATTTCTGAACCGGTTCGACACGATGGCGAGCAAATCCGGGCGGCAGATGCCGATGGTGTAGCAGGATTCGGAGAACTGCCGGAGGATGTTGCGGCCCAATTCGAGTTTTCGCGCGTCGTTGCCGACACACGACCGCAATTCGAGGTACCATTCGCGCAGGCGGCGGTATTCCTCGGGCGGTTCGACGCCGCCCTTGCCGTTCGTGGCGTAGTAGCGCCCGTACAACGGCGCGAAATAGCTGAAATTCGTCCACGGCACGTACCAGATGGGATCCACGATCCACATCATGCCCGAAGCGGCATAGGCCCAGAAATTCGTGTTGCCGTTGGCCGTTTGCATGACGCTGAGCGCAACGGCGTCAACCTTCACGGTGAAATCGAGTCCCACCTCGCGCCAGTAGTCCACCACAAGTTGCCAAAGATCGGGTCCGACGCCCGTTTCGGCGGGATAGACGTTGAGCATCTCGCGAAACGGCTTTCCAGACGGTAAACGCCGCAAGCCGTCGCGTCCGCGCGTCAGGCCGAGTTCGTCGAGCAGCCGGTTTGAGAGCGCGGGATCGTAGTTCATGTAGTCCGCCTCGAATTCGGGCCGGTAATACGGGTCGAACGGCGACGCGATGCCGCGTGAGGGCTGGGCCATGTCCGAGTAAATGAGTTGGATGAGTTCGGGGCGGTTGATGGCCGTGGACAGTGCGATGCGGAATCGGCGGTCGCGCAGGATATCGCGGAGATCCGCATTCGGGCTGCACGGATTGACATAGACGACGACCGGCGTTGGATTGCCGTCGCGCAGGACACGGTACCGGCCCTTCTGGCGGTTTTCCATGAACAGCGGAAAGTTGGCGGCATCAATGCGGCGATCCTGGAAATCGGCATCGCCGGTCATGGCCTTGAAATTGAGGATTTCCGGACTCTGAACCATCGTGTACACGATGGAATCAAGATAAGGGAGTTGGTTGCCCGCCGGATCCACCTTCCAATAATACGCATTGCGTTCTGCGACCAGCCGTGTTGCGGGCGGCGGCGTGCGCAGCACAAAGGGTTTTAGTGTCGGAAGATCCACGTTTTGTTCACAATTCGCCATCCGGCCAAACAGTTGATGCCAGAACGCCATGCCTTTGGCTTTGGCTTTTTGTTCGAGATCCGTCTTGTCTGCATATTTGGGATGAAACTGTTTCAAATAGTGTTTCGGATAAAACATCGAAATGCCGTTGAAGGCCGTGAATTCGAGGAAAATTCCATAGGGTTTGCCGAAACGGAATTCGACCCAATACGGATCGGGCGCGGCGATATGGACCGGTTCGCCGTCGAGCGTGAGCCACGATGGAAAGACCGGCGTCAGTTCCTTGTTGCCCAGCACGTCCTCGAACCAGAACATGAGGTCTTCCGATGTGAACGGCGCGCCATCGGACCATCGCGTGCCTTTGCGGAGATGGAACACGTACCTCCGCCCGCCGTCGAGAACGTCCCAGCGTTCCGCCAGCCCCGGAATTACGCCGATCGCGCCGCGATCCCAGCGCACAAGCGACTCGTATCCCAGACGCGAATTCAGGCCGATATCCGCCGGTCCCACGGCCAGCCGACGCCACGAACCGCCATACCGGCCGATGGATTCGACCGGTTCGACCACGGCCGGATTTTCCGGCAGACGATCCACTACGGACGGCAATTCGCCGCGCGCGACGCGTTCCGCCAGCATCGGCGCCTCCTGATAGGCGAATGCCGGAGACGCCATGAGGATGAAGAGTGTGCATATTGCACCACGAAGAACACGAAGAGCACGAAGTCTTTGGGGTTTGGGAATGGCAAATGACGGGGGATGAAGAGGGGATCGAATTTTTTTTGTTTCATCGGTGAAGAATGCAAAAAGAATAAAGGGCAAGAATGGAACGGGAACCAATTCAGGTGTCAAATCCTGACGGCCCGCCGAACAATAATATTTCTCTTCGTGCGCTTCGTGTCCTTCGTGGCGAGATCTTCTTGGCATTACTTTCATCTATTCCCGTGTTGTTTCAGATACGACAAGTAAAACAACGCATTCTCGACGGGCACATTACTTGGAATGTGGTTGCCGACGGCAAACATGAAACCGGGGCATGCGCGCGCCAATCGCAGGGTCGCGTCCACTTCCACCTGGATTTCGGACGGCGTGCCGAAGGTCAGTGTGCGGCAGTCCACAAAACTGCCCGCGATGAAATGCGTCTTGCCGTATCCCGCGACGACCCGTTCGAGCGACGTCAGCGGTTCGAAAATAAAACCGTCCGCGCCGGCGTCAGCCAGATCGTCAATGAACATCGTAAAATTGCCGTCGGAACAGAACAGGACCTTCTTGCCCGCATCCTTCAATATCTTCCAAAGTTGCCGGTAGCGTGGAAAAATAGCCCGGCGATAGAACGCGGGATCCATGAACGGCCCCTCGGTCCACACCATGTCGTCATGGCAGATAAAGGCTTCAATCGAGGTCCGTGCCCATGCCTGGTAGTGATGCCGGCTCAGACGGAAGATCGAGTCGAGCACCTTTTCAAAGCGGTCTTGATCAGCGGCGGCCGTCAACAGCAGGTCCCACCCGAAAGCCTCGATGGCGCCCGATACAATTGTCTTGTAGTAGCCGCCCGTAACGACTTGGTTGGGACGCGCGGCCTGAAAATCGCAATATGATTTTTCATAATACCCGACGAGCGCATCGAAATCCGGCAAGCCGTATTCCGCAACCGCGTCGAAGGCCAGCACGTCCTCCACATTGTAAAACGGCGACGGTTTCGGCGGACGCTTGTCGCGGCCGTTTTCGAGGAATTCCGCGTGGCCCATATCGGTCACGCGCCCGCGTTCAGACCACGGAACCGGCCCGTCGTTCGTATTCCAGATAAAATCCAGGTTGAGCGCGTCCTCCGCGCAGCCGCCGTCCGGCAGCAGCGCCCGAATGAGCGCCTCGTTTGAGCAATACTCGGTATGCGCGATCCGTTCGGTGGGACGCAGAAGGATCGTGTCGAGGCCGATGCGGTAGCTCATACGCGAACCTGCCGCAACACATCACGCAACATGGCCGCCATGCGCGCGCGTTGCATGTCAATCGCTTTGCGTCCTTTTTCCGGGCTGGCGTGGATGCGCGGATCGTCGCCGCCGATGCCCAGCGGCTGCACGGCGGGATCGGGGTCGAGGCCGTTCATTTCGACGAGGTCCGGCCGCAACGCCATTACAAGCGATGTTTCGTTCGCCGCCGCATGATCCGTCTGAATGCCGAGTCCGTCGCTCTCGTCTTCACGCCAACAGGCGAAGACTTTGACTCCGTAATGCGCCTCCCATTCAATCTTGCGGCCCAGCCACGCCTGTACAGAAGGGGCGTGCCCATGACCCACAAGAATGCGGAAACCGGCGCGCACCAGTTGCGCGACGATGCGATCGAGCATTGCTTCGTAGAATGCCTGTTCGACCCAATAGGCGCTGCCTTCGAGCCGCCGGGGGATGCCGTCCGAAAAAGAGTAAACGTCCATGCCGTAGTATGGGTGTCCCTCATATTCTTGCCGGAAATCCGGGCCGAGGAAAAGCATCGGCAACACGACGCCGCCTACCTCGCGTGCGAGTTCGATGAAAAATCCCCGCGATTGCAGGCCATCTGAACCGAGCGGCAGATGTTCGCCGTGCCATTCGAGCGTGCCCAGCGGGACATACGCAATCGGCGCGGCGGTCAGCCGTTTCCGAAACGCCCGCGGCGTCAACTCCTCGTAACAAACAGTCTCCATGCCAATCCCTCCGTATGACATCCCAGTTTTACAGGGGCTTTGCAAGGAATACAATTCGGCACGTTATGGGTCCTGGACGGGAATATAACGTCCGGGCGCAATAATGCCATGAGGATCCAGCGCATGCTTGACGGCGGCGGCCACGTCCCAGAAGACGTCGTCCGCCCGCTGAATCTTGGAGAGACCCCGAAGGCCCACCCGATATGGGTAGTATCCGGCGCGGATAAGCGCGTCCATGGTCGCGTCATAACAGGCTGTGGCGCGCGCGGTCTCTTCCGCGTCGGATTTGTCGAAGGCGACGTTGAGGATGGCGATCATGGCGCGCTCGTTAATCAGCGTGAAGGTCGCGAGTAACTCAAACCCGAAATCGTCGAACAACGGTTCGGCAATGGATAGCACGGCGCGTGCATCGCGGCCGGTCATGGGTACGACAGGGGAAATCCACATCAGACCACAGCCGGCATCGAGCGGATCGCAAACATCGCCGTCGGGCGGTTTTCGCAACCGCCATTGGGCGCCCAGGAGCGGTTCGTCCGTCGGGACGCCTTGCAACAGCCCGTAATTGTGCCGTAACGCCTGCAACTGCCGTCCGAGTTTCTTCCCGGCGCCGAATACGTGGAGGGCGCTCTCGGCCATGCCGCCCAAGGCGAGTTTGCGGTCGTCAACGAATACGACGCGGGCGAGGCCTTTCATCGCCTTGCGCAATGCGCGGATCGAGGCGCGCACGTGTCCCGCTGTTCCTGTCAGGGAACCGCCCGCGTTCCATGCGCCCACACCGGCTTCCTGCGCAAGCCGTGCGCGGATGTCGTCCGGCAATGGGGTCTTGCCGCCGCTCTGCGCCCATGGATAACGCCCCGAGGCGCTAAGGATACGCAGGTCGTTGCCGATGTGCACGGCGGAAGCGATGACGCCCTGCAATCGCAAGGGGCGCAGGCGATCGATCAACTCGTCGAGGTCTGTGTCGCGGTCGAGTTTGATGAAGAAGAAACAAAAGGCCTCCGGTTCCGGCATGAGCCAGATCCCGATTTGGGTGACGATGCCAAGATTGGACTGGCAGAAAAGCCCGTCGAGCGAGGGACCGACCCCGTAACGATAGATATGAGCCGCCCTTGCGTCTTCGTAATGTCCGAATCCCGTTTTTAAGACCTGTCCATCCGCAAGGACAATTTCCATGCCGCACGTGCTCAGGACATGATCGCCGTAGCGGGTATGTCCAAATCCCCGGTCGAGCGTGTTTCCCACGAGGCTCGCGTCGCGTCCCGCGCCCGTGCAATCGAGCCAAAGGCCGGATTTGCGTTCGCGCAGGCACTCGTACAATTGTTGCTGGGTCACGCCCGGCTCGATGATCGCGTAGGCCAGTTCGGTGTTGACTTCGACGATGCGGTTCATGCGGCTCAGATCGAGGATGGCTGCGCCATGCGTGGGCGCGCAGGCATCGCCATACCCCCAATTGCAGCCGCGCGAAATCGGATACAGGGCAATGTGGTGATTTGCCGCAATCCGCACTGCCGCCTGCACCTCCGCCGTCGAACGCGGATACAACACGCACAACGGGCGCGTCCCCGCGTCTTGCGTCGTGCGCGCATACCGGTCGCGTGTCGCGTCGTCCGCCGCGACATTCTCCGCGCCCATCGCCTCCGTCCATTCTCGTACCGCGTCGTTCATGAGGTCCACACCTGTTTTGCCACGGCCATGAACCGCCGCACGATATCGCTGTTCCGGAACCATTCCCGGCCATTCATGTAGGTGCGCGTGCGGTTGCGAAACGGTTTCCACCAATGCGCCGGAACGTTTTTGGCGCCGATGAGTGCGCCGAGAATCGAACCGGCGGTCGCGGCGGTGCAGTCGTTGTCAAGACCCATTGCGACCGTCATGCCAACGGTTTTCGTGAAGTCCATCCCGCCCAGCAGGAGTCCGAAAATCGTCAGGCACGCGTTGTTGTTCGTGTGGACAGCGTGCATGCCGCGGAAGCGTTGATCAACGGCCGCGCGCGCGTCGCGCCAATCCTTGAGCAATGGCGCGGTGTCGAGCGCCCACCGGATATCGCGGGCAAGACGGCAGTATTTCGGAATTTCCGTCAGGCCAACGGCGATGGCGTCGCCGGGCGTGTCCACGGCGAATGCCGCGGCGATTGCCGCCGAAAAGAACATCGCGCCATAGATGCCGTTGTGTCGGTGCGAAAGGTACGCATCGCGCCAGGCGAACTCGGCGGCTTTTTCCGGCCATCCCGGCGCGGCGTAACCCCATGGATCGCTCCGGATGTCCGCGCCAATCCATTCCTGGAACGGGTTGTCCTTCGCGCCGGCCTTCGACGCCGGGATACCCTTCTTGAGATTGCGCAGCGCAACGTCTTCGGCCGTGCATGCCATGGGCAGATACTTGATCCAGGCTTGTCCGACGTCGTCCGTCGTGAAATCCGGGCCATATTCTTCGAGAATCAGCAGACCCAGCAACGTATAGGTCACGTCGTCGTCAACGGGAACGCACGTCATGCCGCCTTTGAGATACTCGGCCATACGGCTCTTTTCATAACGCAATTCATCGGGCTTGGGATGCGCCCGCCAGTAATCCTCCGGTGGAAATGGGGCGTCTGTTCGCTTGGCGAGTTGTTCCATTTCGGCGATAGGCCAGTTCTCGACCGGCGCGCCCAGCGTGCAACCGATTGCCCGGCCCAGCCATGCACCCTTGAGGCGGTCATTGAGTCCCGCCGTCTTGAACTGTTTCCAGAGACGCCGCGGTCCTTCCGGACGCAATGCGCGAATCATGTCGAGCGTGTTCGGTTCCTGTTGCCGCGTCGCTGTGCCCGGCGCGGTTTTCCCCAATTCCTTTTGCGCGCGCGTGATGTTCTCGCGCAGAACCTTGACGATCCCTTGCACGTCTCCGCCTTGTTCATGCCGCAGGTCCGCCCACAACAGCGCCTCGTCCAACAATCCACGCAAATCGTCGAAATACGGCATTGCCGACTCCCTTCCGCTACAACCGCGATGAGTATAGCATGTAAGTGCATTTCCAAGAGGTCGCGATGGACGCAGTGGACAGTGCGAACGCATCCAAGGGCGCCAGATGCCCAAAAACCTGTTTTAGCCGTATGTGCGTTTCGTCGTGCTCGTGCTCGTAATCGTGCTCGATCGGGCTCGTAATCGTATTCGTAATCGGGCTCGCAATCGGGCTCGCAATCCCCGCGAGCAAACAAGATCAAACGGTTTTCCGACGACTGTCCGCCATCAGGTCTCGGTTGTTGGGTTCGAGAACATGGATCCGCGATCTTCGATTGCGATTGCGAGGACCGTTTTGTCGTGGACACCATCGGTTCGCGGACTATACAATAGCGTTCCGAGAGGAAAATATGGTGAAAAGAGAAAACGGAATAGGCCGGCGGGATTTCATCCGCGCGGCTGCGGTGTTTGCGGCCGGCGGCGGCGCGTGGGTTGCCGCGCAATCGGGTGCGGAACGTACCGTGTGGCAGATCGATCCGGCGAAGTGCCAGCAGTGCGGACGCTGCGCCACAACCTGCGTGTTGAACCCCTCCGCCGTGAAGTGCGTCCATTCGTTCGAGATTTGCGGTTACTGCGACTTGTGCAGCGGTTACTTGTTGCCCGGCGCCAAGGCGCGCGACAGCGGCGCGGAGAACGAATTGTGTCCGGTGGGCGCGCTGCGCCGCACGTATATCGAGCCGCCGTTCTATCAATACACGATCGACGAGGACTTGTGCATCGGCTGCGGCAAGTGCGTGAAGGGTTGCGGACAATTCGGCAACGGCTCGCTGTACCTTCAGGTAAAGCGCGACTTGTGCGTCAACTGCAACGAATGCGCGATCGCGCGCAATTGTCCCTCGGATGCGTTTCGCCGTGTCACTGTGCACGACGGCTATCTGCTGAAACATCGCCAATCCAAGAACGAAGGATGACGGATGAAGGATGAAAGGGCCAGATCGTTCCGATTCATTTCGGCCTTCCGTCTTCGGCCTTCCGCCTTCGTTTTGGCCGTGTGCGCGCTCCTCTTTGCAAGCGCCGCTCCGGCCCAATACCGCTTCCCGATGCCGGAGTTCAGTTCCGGTTATCAACGGCCCGACACCTTTGCGCCTAAGGGCCGACTGACATCGCCCGTTGTGGATATGGCATTGCTCGCGGGCGGCATGGCATTGACGGCATGGATGGCGATCAAGAGGCGCTCAAGGCGCGGCGTGTTGATGATGGCCGTTTTTTCGGTGGTCTATTTCGGGTTTTACCGGCAAGGCTGCGTCTGTCCGGTTGGATCGATTCAAAATGTCTTGAATGCCTTTATGGGCGGCCATGTTCCCGTGCCGCTTCTTGTTTCGTTGTTTTTTTTACTTCCACTGATTTTTGCGATTTATTTCGGACGCGTTTTCTGCGCTGCGGTGTGTCCCTTGGGGGCGATTCAAGAGATCTGCGCGGTGAAACCGGTCCAGATTCCGATGGCGGTCGAGATGGCGCTCGGCATGTTCGCGTACGCCTATCTCGGACTCGCCGTGCTGGGCGTCGCGACCGGTGCGGGATTTCTCATTTGCCGGTTCGATCCGTTTATTGGATTCTACCGGCAAGGCGGCAGCTTCAACATGCTGCTGGCGGGCGGCCTTCTGCTACTGGCGGGCGTGTTCATCGCGCGACCCTACTGCCGGTTCCTGTGTCCATACGGCGTGCTGCTTCGTTGGGCGTCGCTCTACTCGCGCTGGCACGCTTCGATTACTCCCGCCGAGTGCATCCAGTGCCGCCTGTGCGAGGATTCGTGTCCGTACAACGCGATCCGGATGCCCACGCCGGAGGATCGTCCTGAAAACCGCCGGGTCGGGGCGCAACGGCTTGCGCGCTTGTTTTTGATCGCGCCGGTCGTCGTCGCGTTCGCGGCCTACGTGGGGTTCGCGTCGCACCGTTTCATGGCGCGCATCCATCCGACGGTCTGGCTGGCGGAGCGCGTGGCGGCCGTTGAACGTGGCGAGGCCGACGACTCGCCCATAGACACCGAGGCGTTTCGGTCGGGCCGGGAATCGCCCGCCGAATTGTATGCCCACGCGGAAACCGTCCGGCAGCGATTCAAGGCCGGCTCGGCGCTGTTCGGGGGCTTCATGGGACTGGCCCTTTGCGGACGTCTAATCCGGCTTTCCGTGATTCGCACGACAAACGACTACGAACCGGATCGGGCGGCCTGTGTGAGTTGCGCGAGATGTTTTGCCTATTGCCCCGTGGAGAAAAAAGATGCCGCGAACTAAGCCAAGGAAACGCCGGTTCACGGCCAATGAAATCGGACGCCACGCTTCCGTCGCGGTCGTGATCGTGTCGGGCGTCTTCTGTCTTGTCGTCGCGACGCTGCTGATTGCCAATTTCGTCCAAATCCAGGCGTTCAACCCGCTGGACAACCCGGAAATGCTGAAGTTGCGCGCGCAATGGGCGGCGGCGCCCGAGGCCGACGAGAAGTTGTTGCAGGAAATCCGGGCAATGGACCTGTTGGCGCGCAAGGCCTATTTCACGAGCCAGACCCATCTGAAGACGGGCGGCTACCTGTTGACGGGCGGCGTGGTTGTCTTGCTCGTGGCGATTCGTCTTGCGGCGCGGTTTGGGCCGAAACTGCCGGTTCCCGATCCCGGAGCACCGTCCGCCTCCTATTGGACATCCCGCGCCCACGCCCGTGAACTGCTCGCCTTCATCGGCCTTGCCGTGGCGCTTGTCGCGCTCGTTTCGGCCTATTTCACACGCCTCGACATTCCCCCGGTTGACACAAGCCCGGCGGCCGCGTCTCGTGAACCGATTCCCGTACAACCGGCGGAAACCCGGCCCCCAATCCCTTGGGAGACGATTCAACGGAATTGGCCGTCGTTTCGCGGACCGGGCGGCTATGGCGTCGCCTTCCACACGACCGCTCCCGTGGACTGGGATTTGGCTTCGGGAAAGAACATCAAGTGGAAAACGGACATTCCGTTGCCGGGCGCCAATTCACCTGTGGTGTGGGACAACCGCGTTTTTCTGAGCGGAGCCGACGCGAATATGCGCGAGGTGTATTGTTTCGATGCCGATGGCGGCCAGATGCTTTGGAAACATGTCGTCGAGCGAATGCCCGGCGCCCCGGACAAGCCGCCCAAGGTCGGCGAGGAAACCGGATTCGCGGCGCCCACGATGGCCGCCCATGGCAACCGTGTCTTTGCAATTTTCGCGAACGGCGACCTCGTATGCCTCGATTTCGACGGCAAGAAACAATGGGGGAAGAGCCTCGGCCTGCCGGACAACCATTACGGCTATTCATCGTCGTTACTGGCGTGCGAAAACCTACTCTTTGTGCAATACGATCAGAAAAAGGGCGGGAAATTGTATGCCTTCGATGTCTTGGACGGACACGAAAAATGGTCCGTGAACCGGACCGCGCTCTCGTGGTCGTCGCCGGCATGCGTTCCGACACCGTCCGGCTTGCAACTTGTCGTGAATTCCGCGAAAGACGTGGACGCATACGATCCGTTGTCCGGAACACGGCTCTGGAACGTGCCCTGTCTGGACGGGGAAGTGGCGCCCAGTCCCGCCTATGGCGGGGGCATGTTCTTTGTGGCCAACGACATGGCCACGGCCACGGCGATACGGTTTGTGCCTGGCGATCCGCCAAAACCCGAAATCGCTTGGCAGTGGGACGAATCGTTGCCGGACGTGGCGAGTCCCGTCTGCACGGACCGTCATTTCTATCTCGCCACGTCCCGCGCCGAAATCGTCTGCCTCGATGCGGCCACGGGGAAAGAGCAGTGGTTGCAGGAATTCGACGAGGGATTCTATGCGTCGCCGATTCTTGTTGGGGATCGCATCTACGCGCTCGACATGAAGGGGACCACGATCATTTTCAAGACAGGCGAAACGTATGAAATGATTGGTTCCCCGAAACTGGGCGAAGATACGCTGGCGACGCCGGCCTTCATGGACCGGCGGATTTATTTCCGCACGGGCAAGCAGTTGGTCTGCGTCGCGGAAGACTGAGCATGGAGATTTCTCTCGCCATCGCGGAAGCGGACCGGATCGTGGCCGAATGCGGCACGGGAGCCGATGCGCTGATTCCGATATTGCAGGCGGTTCAACGCCGGTTTCGATACTTGCCGCGGGAAGTCTTGCAGCACATTTGCGAGATTTCGGAAATAACCTGCGCGGACATGGACAGCGTGGCGACGTTCTTTCCGCAGTTTCGCACGCGCCCCGCCGGCCAACACACCATTTCCGTTTGCGACGGCACCGCATGCCATCTGAAAGGCGCGCCGGACGTGTTCGACGCAATAGCCGAAGAACTCGGCCTTGCCGCGGGCGAGGACACCGACGCCGATCGCGTGTTCACGCTTCAGAAGGTCCGGTGCCTCGGCTGTTGCACGCTTGCGCCCGCCGTGCAGATTGACGGGATTACCTATGGCCATGTTGCACCGGACAGCGTGCCGCGCATGTTGGACGAGTTTCTCGCACAGGCCGCGCGCGCGCCTGTGCATGTTGTTCCACAAAGCGAAACGACCGTGGCGGACGAAGCTGAGATTCGCATTGGTCTTGGCTCGTGCTGCGTGGCGGGCGGAAGCGCGCAAATCCGCGAGGCGCTCGACGACACTTGTGCACGGTTCGGACTCAAAGTGCGCATCAAACCCGTCAGTTGCGTGGGCATGTGCCATCAGACGCCGCTGATGGAAATCGTCGCGCCCGGCCAATTGCCCGTTGTTTACGCGAAAGTTCATCCGGAAGACGTGCCGGCGCTTGTGCTGACCCATTTTCCTCCGCAATCCCCCATGTCGCGATTTCGCGCGGCCACGGAAAACTGGCTCGAACGGTTGTATGCGGATGGCGCGCGTCAACAGGCCGCTATTGATGCGGAAAACCCGGCGGTTGTGCAATTTCTCAGCGTCCAACGGCGCATCGCCACTGAATGTTGCGGCGAAATGGATCCAACCGATTTCGACGAATACGTCCGCCGGGGCGGCCTCGTCGCATTGAGACATTGCATTGGCCGGTTGGATAATCCCGATACGATCATTGACGTGATTGAACGGAGCGGTCTGCGCGGGCGCGGCGGCGCGGGGTTTCCTACAGCCCGAAAATGGCGCGCGGTGTCGAGTGCCCGTGGCGCGGACAAGTGCGTGATTTGCAACGGCGACGAGGGCGATCCCGGCGCGTTCATGGACCGCATGATTCTCGAATCGTACACGTTTCGGGTAATCGAAGGCATGGTTATCGCCTCGATTGCCGTGGGCGCGCACCGCGGCGTCTTCTACATCCGCGCCGAGTACCCGCTCGCCGTCGAGCGTGTGCGCAACGCCATTCGGAAGTGCAACGAGGCCGGCATGCTGGGCGACAACGTCCTGGGAAGCAGGCATTCGTTCCATGCGGAAGTCCGCGAGGGGGCAGGCGGATTCGTTTGCGGCGAGGAGACCGCGCTGATCGCCTCGCTCGAAGGCCGGCGGCCCGCGCCCCGGTATCGGCCGCCGTTTCCAGCCTTTCACGGTCTGCATGGTGCGCCGACGCTCGTCAACAATGTCGAGACACTCGCGCTTGTCCCCTGGATAATGCGCAACGGCGCGGAAGCATTTGCGGCACTAGGCTCCGGCCACAGCAAGGGAACCAAGGTTTTTTCGTTGGCGGGCAAGATCCGGCGCGGCGGACTTATCGAGGTGCCGATGGGTGTTGCCCTTCGACAGATTGTCGAGGAGATTGGCGGCGGCGTCCCGGACGGCCGAACTTTGAAAGCGGTGCAGGTCGGCGGTCCTTCGGGCGGTTGCATACCGTCCTGTCTCGCCGATCTGCGCGTGGACTACGAATCGCTTGCAAAGGCGGGTTCGATGATGGGATCCGGCGGGCTTGTCGTGATGGACGACACCGATTGCATGGTCGAAATGGCGCGGTATTTCCTCTCGTTTACACAACTCGAATCCTGCGGGAAATGCGCGCCGTGCCGGATTGGAACAAAGGAGATGCTGGCCATTCTCGAACGTCTTTGCGAAGGCCGCGCAAAAAAGACCGATCTAAACGATCTGGAACGTATAGCGCACGCTGTAAAGAAACAGAGCCTCTGCGGGCTTGGCAAGACGGCGCCCAATCCGGTTCTTACCGGACTGCGCTTCTTTCGGGACGAATTCGAAGCACATGCGGCGGGGCGTTGTCCAGCGCACAAATGCAAGGCGCTCGTCACATATACAATTACGGATGACTGCATAGGTTGCACGAAATGCGCCCAACGCTGTCCGTCCGGCGCGATTCAACCTGCGCCTTACGAAGTGCATGTCATCAACCAGACGAAATGCGTACGTTGTAATGCGTGTTACGAAATTTGTCCAGTACAGGCGGTAAGAGTGGAATAATGGTGCGTGTTATCGTAAACGGGAGATCGGTCGAGGCGCCCAAAGAGGCCTCGTTGCTCGACGCGGCGCGCCTCGCGGGGGCGGAGGTGCCCACGCTTTGTTATCTCAAGGAAACCGGCCCTTTGACCTCGTGCATGATCTGCGTCGTAAAAGATGTGGCGACGGGCAAACTGCTGCCGTCGTGCGCGGCGCGCGTTACGGACGGCATGGCGATCATCACCGACGACGACGAAATTCGTGAAGCACGCCGGGCGGTTCTCGCCATGCTGCTGAACGAACATGCGGGCGATTGCGAAGCGCCGTGTTCGCTTACATGCCCGGCCGGGCTTGACATTCCACGCATGTTGCGATACATCGTCGCAGGGGATGCGGATGCCGCCGCACGGCTTGCCCGGCGTGACTTGGTATTTCCCGCGACGCTGGGCCGGATCTGTAGCGCGCCCTGCGAGCGCGTGTGCCGCCGGGCACAATACGACGCGCCCATCGGAATACGCGCGTCGCATGCTTCGCTGCCGGTTCAACCTTTTTTCAGGGACGCGCCTGTTTCGGGAAAGATGATCGCCGTGGTCGGAGCCGGGTTGGCCGGACTCAGCGCGGCCTTTACCGTTGCACGATTGGGGCACACATGCCATGTGTTCGAAAAGCGCTTGCGTGCCTGCGATTCGTTGCGTTCGCTGCCCGAGCTGCCCTGGGAAATCCTCGACGCGGAAATCGAAGGGATCCGTGCCGCAGGCGTTGCAATCCATCTCGAAACGGATGTGGCGCCCGAATCCCTCCTCCAAGGCTATGACGTCGTGATTGCGGCGTGCAATGACCGCCGTGAATCCAACCCGCGCCTCCTTGACGCTGACGAGGAATCCATGCCCGTGCGCGCGGTGGCCAACGGCAAACGGGCCGCGTTCGATGCCGATGCGATCCTGCGCAAGAGGCCGCCCCTGTCCGCGAGGCCTTTCAACTCATCACTCGGCATGCTGGACGCGAATGAGTTGCCGCACTATGCCGTTGATCGCCTGCGGAATACGGCCCTGAACGACGCAGGGCGCTGCCTGCATTGCGACTGTTTGAAGCGGGTTTCGTGCAGGTTGCGGCAATACGCCACGGAATACGGACTCGGGCCGCGCCTCAAACGGACCATTCCGCGTCCCTTCGTCAAACCGATCGCGCAATCCGATACCATCATTTTCGAACCGGGCAAGTGCATCAAATGCGGGATATGCGTCGAGTTGACGCGATCGGCGGGCGTGCGTCCGGGCATGACGATCGCGGGCCGCGGATTCGACGCTTGCGTGCGTCCCGCGTTGGGTGCGACGCTGGCGGAAGGGCTTGGTGTCGTGGCCGCGGCGTGTGTGCGCGCGTGCCCGACGGCGGCGCTCGCCTATCGGGATGCGGAAGAGACGTCATGAGAATTCTTTATCTTGTACCGGGCAGCGGCGGCAGTTTCTACTGCCAGAATTGCCTGCGCGATTACGCGATTGTCCGGGCCTTGCGCAAGCAGGGTCATGACGTGATCATCGTTCCTTTGTATTTGCCGATGTTCGATCAGCAAATGGCCGCCGAGAGCGACGCGCCCATCTTTTTCGGCGGCATCAATGCCTATCTTCGCGAACGCATTCCCCTGTTCAGAAAAGCGCCTCGCTGGATCGAACGTCTTCTCGACGCGCGTTGGATACTTCGCCGCGCGGCCTCGCGCGAGGGAACGACCAAGGCCGCGGACTTGGGTGCAATGACGCTCTCGATGTTGAACGGCAGAGAAGGAAACCAGAAAAAGGAATACGAACGTTTCATGGAATGGATCGGCGCACAGGAAAAGCCCGATGTCATCCATGTGTCGAATGCGCTGCTGCTTGGATTTGCACCGCTTATTCGCGACACGCTGGGCGTGCCGCTGGTGTGCGGTTTGCAGGACGAGGAACCGTGGGTGGACGCAATGCGCGAGCCACACAGCCGCCTTTGCTGGGATGCATTGGCGGATCGCGGGCAGCACGTCGCGGCGTTCGTTTCGACAAGCCGGTGGTATGCCGATCGGATGATCGATCGCATGGGCATTCCGCCCGGGCGCATGCGCGTGGTGCATCCCGGCATTGATGCGGCGCAGATACGGCCCGTGGATCTATCCTTCGATCCGCCCGCGATAGGCTACCTTGCGCGAATCAATGAGGCACAAGGATTCGACGCCGTTTTTGATGCCTTTCTCCAATTGAGGGCGGAATCCGCCTTTTCGGAGTTGAAACTTCGCGCCACCGGCGGCGCAACGCCCGCCGACCGTGTTTTTCTACAATCCGTTCAGGCGCGACTGCGGGAAGCGGGCGCGACCGATTCGGTTCATATCGATCGCGAATTCCAGACCCTGCCGCACCCCGATTTTTTCGACGGCCTTTCGGTCATGTCCACCCCGGTGCGGGGCGGCGAAGCCTTCGGCATGCCATTGATCGAGGCGATGGCGCGCGGCATACCCGTGGTTCAGCCGAATGTCGGTTCCTATCCCGAAATCCTCGCGGAGGGTGGCGGTGTGCTCTACGATCCCGCCGAAGACGGCGGCCTGGCGGATGCGTTGCGCTCCGTGCTCTCCAATCCCGAATACGCGCGTGATCTTGGATGTCAAGGCCGCGAAGTCGTCCTGCGACGATTTACCGTGGATCGTGCCGCCCGCGAGATGATTAATATATACGAATCGGTTGCGGGGAGGTTGTTGCCATGAACAAACGCAAGGGGCGCAACGTTCTCTTCCTTGCTCTTTTAGCGGTTGTACTGGGCATGGTTGTTGCCGTGGAGTACGGGAGACGGGCTGCGCCGCATTCCAATGATCCCATCCGGCAGAAACCGGCGAATAACGTTCCCGCGCAACCTCCCGAAATTTCGCAAGGCGAATGGAACACGTTTCATGGCGACAGCGCGTTGCGTGGCGTCGCCGACGCATCGTTTCCGGAGCGCCTGGAAGTCCGGTGGCGTCTGAAAACACGCGCACCCGTCGAACAGCCGCCCGTGGTGTCCGGCGGGATCGTTTTTGTCGTTACGGCACGTGGAGAGATTATCGCGGCGAATCTCGATGGAAAAGAAGTGTGGGCGCGCGAACTGTTTACAGGTGAAATCGCTAACAACGAACCTGTGCGCAGACGCATCGAGGCGCCGCCCGCCTGTTTCGGAGGCATATTGTTCGTGGGATGCGACGAAAACATTCTTTTTGCGATGGATGCGGCATCAGGACGCGATCTCTGGCAATTGAAACTGGAAAGCCCGGTCCGCGGCGCGCCGAACTTTGAAGCCGGACGCGTGTACGTCATCGATCGAGCGGACGGCGTCCTCGTCTGTGTGGACGCGAAAAGTGGTAACGTCATTGGACGAGGCACAGGCGTCGGACGCAGTGATGCGCCACCTTCCGTTTCGGCGGAAGCGGTCGTGTACGGCAGTTGCGCATGTGAAGTGCATGTTTGTTCACCCGTGGACGCCAAACGACTGCGCAACATCAAACTCGACGCGGACAGCCAGGTCGCAGGCGGCGTTGCGCTCTCGAACGGTCAACTCGTATCCGGCAGCCGGAGCGGTAAAATCATCGCGGCCGACATCAACACGGGGGCGACTGTTTGGATAAACAGAGATCCGGGCGCGGAAGTCTTCGCCACGCCGGCCGTGAATGGCGACTGGGTGATCGCGTCATCGTACGACGGATTCGTCTATGGCATTGCGCGCGGCGACGGCACAACGCGCTGGCGTTACGACACGGACGGGGGTATGCCGTTGTCCCCGGTGATCGCCGGCGACCAGGTGATTGTCGCCGTGGAAGGCGAATTGCTTCTTCTGCGCCTTGCCGATGGCGCGAAAGTTTGGTCGCTCAAACTCAGTGACCGCATCACCGAGCCCGCCGTCGTCCGTGGCCGCATTTTTGTGGGCAGCGAAGACGGAACCGTCGTCTGCCTGTCCCCGGCGATTCAGTAACCGGCCCGGGAAAAATCCCCATCGCGTTCGTGCAATGGGATGTTCGGATGCGATACTCTCTCGTCTTGAAACAAGTATTTCCGGGCATTTGAGCACAAACAGGATATGGACATGAATTCACGCGAACGCACGTTTGCCGCGCTGTCGTTTACAGAGCCGGATCGCGCCCCCGTGGACTGCTGGCTGTCGAGTGGCATGAAAACGAAACTCGGCTTGCAGTCCCCCGAACGATACGAGGCCTTTCTCGACGCCTACGACGTTGATTTGCGATATATCGAAGGCCCGGTTTACATCGGTCCGCCGCTGCGGACATGGGACGATGGATCGGACGAGGATATATGGGGCGTGCGGCGCCGTTTGGTCGAGGCGCGCGTGGGCGAGGGTATCGAGCGTTACCGGGAAGTGGCCGTTTCGCCGCTGGCCGGCGCGCAAACGGCCGAGGATATCGCGCGGTATCCTCATTGGCCGTCGCCGGACTGGTTCGATTATTCGACAATCGAGGCGCAATGCGACGCGATTCGCGCCCGGGATCGCGTGGCGGTCTTCGTGGGCGACCGGCTGAACCGTCTTGCCCAGCTCAAACCGGCGATGTATCTGCGCGGCGTCGAACGGATATTCATGGACATGGCGGAAAACCCGGAATTGGCATTGTCCATTATCGGCCGGATTCGGGCCTTTTACCTTGCGTATGCGGAACGAATTTTCGACGCGGCCCGTGGCAAACTCGACATTGTGCTTACGGGAGACGATTTTGGATCGCAGCAAGGCCCGCTGGTATCCCCGCCGATGTGGGAGGCGTTTCTGGGAGAGGGTTTTGCGGCTTATGCCGCGCTGGCAAAACAATTCGGCGTCCGGGTGATGCACCACACCTGCGGCGCTGTGCGCCCGCTGATTCCGCTCATGATGGCGCGCGGCCTCGATATCCTGCAATCCCTGCAGCCCGAAGCGGAAGGGATGATTCCCGCGGAATTGAAGGCCGAGTTCGGCAAGACGCTCGCGTTTCACGGCGGGATATCCATCCAACGGACCCTGCCGTTCGGCACTCCCGAAACCATTCGCAAGGAAGTTGCCGATCGAATGCGAACGTTCGGACGCGGCGGCGGCTATATCCTATGCACGGCCCACAATATCCAGGCGGACACGCCCGCCGCGAATGTCCATGCCTTGTTCGCGGCCTACGCGGACCTTGGACGTTACCGGTAGGAACCGGTCGGCTGCATATTTCGTCCGCGGTCTTGCAGTGCAAACTGCTGTGCGATTGTTCTTGACTTTACTCAATACCGGATTCCGTGTAACGGTTTTTCGTCAGGAATCGAGAGATCGTATGTTCTTGAGGGATTCGCGGATTTCGTCCAGGAGGGATTGGGGTATGCGATAGACCCCCGGCAGGAAGGGCGAAGTCGCGAAACGTTGCTGGGAGTCGTCGGGTGCGGGTTTACCAACGACGAGCGGTCCGATTGTACTTCCGCCGGATGACCCTTCGTCTGTTTCCAAGGTCACCGAAATGGCGGCGGCGGGCGCATCGAGGCCATAGAGAGCGGGATCGGCGGGCGGCTCGGCCGATTCCAGCGCATCCGCCCGCACGGAGGACAGGGCTTTGAGCATCGCGCCCATGTCGGATTGGCTGTCCAAAGTTCGGCCTGCCGGTTCCTGGATAATCCATTGTCCATGCGCCTTCTCGAAAAGATAGGACGTGCCGTCCATGGTCATGGCGATTCGGGCGGCTTCTTTCACATCGAAAGCCATCAGGTCTTTTTTCTGGAAGAAAAAGAGCGGTTTTGTGATGGCCGCGACATCGAGTTGGCCGAGCAGGGTTACGCATCCGTTGTCCTGCATGGCGTAATAATGTGTGTTGTCCGCGGTGGGCGTGCCGACGCGGATGACGGCGGGCGGTAATCCGTTTTTGAGATGGAAAGTGATTTCGACGATGGGTTTTTCGAGTCCGAATTCAGGCTTCGGATCTCCGGGAAAACCGCGGCCCTGAAGCGCCTTGAACGCCGCCAGGAGATGGGAAACCGCCACCTGATCGGTGTTCACGCCGGGCGGCGCGGTTACAAGCCATCCCTTGTCTGGATCGTTGCGCAACGTGATATCGGTCGCGCCGGCCACATAATGGATGGCCTCGACATCCAGGAGCGGGTGGCTCAGCATGCGGGCTTCGCGAAAGGCATCCGGTGTGCGCGGCAGCAGGTTGAGTAATCCAGGATCCATCACGAACACGGCGGGGTAGGCGGCATTTTTAGCAAAGAGACCGCCGGCTTTCTTCTCATCGCCGGTGGATTCCAAAGCGCCGACCAGCAAGGTTTGGGGCGCCTTGCCGGCGGGCTGGAGGGTGATGCGCGCCTTGGGGGGATCCAACCCGTAACTGTCGAGTGCCTTGGGTTCCTCGACATACTTCTGCGCCGTGGCGAATTGGACATATTTCACCAATTCGTTGAGGGCCTCCTGATTGGCGACGGCTTCGATGGGCGAAGTCATTTTCCAGAGTCCATCGTCGGATTTTTCCACGACGACGACCACGGATTCCTGGCCGGGTTCGGGATGGTTTTTGCTTTCGCCGGTTGCGACGCCGGTCCAGAAACGCGCAAATTCGATCCGGACGATTTCATCCTTGCCCAGCGCAAGCACATAGGGGTCGCGCAGGAGACTCAGGGGACGATCCATTTCCTGAAAGGCCTTTTGCGCGGCCAGAAAAACAACGCCGTCGCCAGTCAGGGCGTACCGGAAGGTCTGCGTCGGCTCGACCGCGCCGAAGGCGATTTCGAGGGATTCCCCGGAGGCCGTCTTGGCGGCGATGGAGAGCACGGGTTTGTCCAATGCGTATTTGGCGAGATCGCTGGTGTCTTTGGCAATCGTCCGCTCGTTGGCCAGCGCGGCCAGCGCGGCGGCCAACCGGTCCCATACCACGACATTGGGGCGGATTTGATCATGCGGCTTGACGATTGTCCATGTGCCGTCCGGCGAGTGGGATGCGACGACAGGCGTTTCGCCGATGCGGCGCACTTCAATTTCTCGAAGGGCTTCGGGACCGAATGAAAACAGTCGTTTGACCTCTTCCCGGCGCACTTGCCGGCCCGTTTCGTAACGGGTCATGCCCCAATACGCAATGCCCAGCACAATCAACACCGTCAATAAGAGGCCGGTCGTCTTGAAGTTCATCGGGGGCTCCTCCGGCAATTATTGAAACCCGAATCGGGGGTTTTCCCACCGTGATTGTGCATATCCATATACCGGTGACTGCAAATGAGATGACCGTCGGACAATATCGGTATCATTGGTGCTTTCTCCGGAAGGCATAGGCGGCGAGGCCCGCGAGCGTCACGGCTTGCAGGGTGCCGAGGACGGCTATCCACACGAGGACGCGCTGGTCGAAGTCCGTAAGCAGGACGGGCGGATCCTGTTTGCCGGAGGGCCGTATCGCGATGAGATCCTCGTTTTCCGTGAGCCATGCCACGGCATTGAGAATGAGGTTGAGGTTGCCCGGCATGGCCGCGATTTGGCCGTTGGCGACAAAATCGGAATCGCCGAACACGACAATACGCGCGTCGCGTGTCTGGCCGGAATCGCCGATGGCGGCGTCCGTCTTGGCCGTGACGGCCACGCCCATCGAAAGCGGGCCTTGCTGTTCTTCGGGATTCTTGATGGCCTTGCCTTGCGACATAAGCAGCGCGAGATCCGTCTCGGCGAAGAAGTCCGGCGTCGTTCGCAACAGTTGCGATCCGGCGACCCCCGCGGGCATTCGTTCGTCCAGGCGCACCGTGCAAGCCGCCTGAAACAGCGCATTCTGATCGCAGTGCTGCGTGACGGGATGGCGTGCATTGAATGCGCCCATGAAGCCGGTCTCGGGCGTGTCTTCCTTGAAGGGCGCCTGGTTTGCCGTGAACGGCACTTTCCATTTTTCGGTGGGAGATACGGCCATGTCAGCGCCGACGATGATGCCGTAACGTTGTTTGAGCCAGGGCATGAACTGTTCGATTTGATTGGGGGAGGAATCCAAGCGGCGTCGCGGATCCATGAGCAGCAAAAGGCGCCCGCCGTGGTCCAGATAGGCTTGGATGGCCTTGATTTCTTCGGGATGCAGGTCTCCGTGAAGGCCGGTCGTGCCCATGCCGTTGATGAACAGGACGCTGCAATGCGGCGGGATTTCAGGATGCGTAATGGAAATGGCGATGCGTTCCGTTTGGTAGGACTCGCTTTCAAGGACGGTCTTGAGCAACGTGCCCCCGTCTTTTTCGTCCTTGTCCTCCGTGCTGCGCTCGCCGTGTCCGGTGAGAAAGGCGATCGTGGGCTGCGTGTCGCGGACGACATTGATCAGGGCGTTCGTGAAATCCTTTTCTTCAAGCCGCGGACTGCCCCCCTGGAGCATGATGACTTTCTGCCGCGTGCCGCATCGGACCACCACGGTGCCCTGCGTGCTGGCATGGGTGATTTTGAGTCCTTCGAGTTGGGCGCGATCGACTTGGGGATCCAGTATCTGTATTTTCAGATGCGGCGTGTGGCGTTGACACAATTCGAGAAAACGTTCCGTCTTTTCCTGGGCGATACGCACAAGTTCGTCGTCAATCTGGAGGAAAAAACAGATGACGTCCACATCCTTGTTGAGGTTTTCAAGCACTTGGACCGTCTGGGGCGCCAAGGTACGGCGGCCTTCCGCCGTCAAATCCCATGACCATCCGCCGTGTTTTACAAAGGCGTAGATCATCATGCAGATGCCCAGAAACAGGATCGAAGTGATGACGGCGTTGATGTCGTGGAGGAAACGTCCCTTTTGGACCTGCCGGGAGACATGCATCAGAGCCATGGCCAACCATGCCAGACCGCAGGCAATTCCGAGGATCAGCGGAACCGCCACCCAAAAGGAAAAAAGCGTCTGTTGGAGGACCAGCAGGTTTGCGCCGACCAGCAACAGCGCCAACGCCACAAGGCCGCACAATGAACGGGGGTGCGCCATGGTTTATGCCCTCCACTTCCGGCTTTCGATCGCGCGGAACGTCAGGAACAGGAAAAAGGCTGAAACCAGCAGGTAGTATGCGATATCTTCCGGCTGCAGAATGCCCTTTGCCATTTCCTTGGCGTGCGCGTCGAGCGGCAGTTGTTGGACCGCTTCGCGAAACACCCCGTACACGGTCCCCGCGGCGTTGCGCAGCGTTTCGGGCCAGGTGTCCGGCGCGGGATTCTTCTTGGGAAGGTTCTCGCCGAGCGTGCCGAGGATATAGAGCACGAGGCTGAGACCGAATGTCATTGTGCCCGCAGTGATCTGATTGCCGGCCATCGCCGACACGAAAAGGCCGAGGCTCATGAAGGCGGTTCCCATGAGAAAAACGGCCAAGAGGCCAAAAAGAAGAACGTCTGCGGCCACGGTCGCGTAATAGGCCATGATGCCCAGATACACCCCGATCACCGCCATCATGACCAGCAGCATGCCCAGCGCGGCGCCGAATTTTCCGAAAACGATTTCACGGTCGCGCAGGGGATGCGTCAGCAGCAGTTCCATCGTGCCGCGGTTGCGTTCCTCGGCAAGCAGCCGCATTGTGACCAGCGGCCCGATGAACATGACCAGCATGCCGCAGAAAACCAGGAACGGGCTCAACAGCGTTTCCGTGAAACTCGGCACGCCCGAATAGGCAAATTCGGACGGATTGACGCTGACCTTGGCATAGAACAAAAACGACGCGCTGAATCCAAGCCCGGATATGAGCGCATAGGTTCCAACGACCACGTAGCCGATGGGGGTCAGGAAATAACTCGCGAATTCGCGTTTGCAGACGGCCCATGTGTTTCTCATGACGGGTCTCCCGCATCGGACGTGACCGCCGCCACGAAGATGTCCTCCAGGGTGCGTCCCCGCTCACGAAGGGCGCGAAGGGTATATCCGGCCCCGACAATCGCCCCGGCGATTTGCTCCCGCCATGGGCCTCCGGATACGCCTTGGACACTGAAGCGGCCTTCGCCTTCGTCCACCACTTTTTCGATTCCGTCCAAATCCATAAGAATTTGCCTGATCCGGTCCGCATGGCCTACATCATTCCCCTGAAGACCGGCATCCGGAATGCCAATTTGGATTTCACAGGTCGTTTTCGGGCCGCCAACCAGATTTTCCATGGAATCCTGCGCGACGATGCGTCCCCGGTGAATAATCAAGACGCGCTGGCAGATCATGGTCACTTCGGGAAGGATGTGGGTGCTCAGCAGGACGGTGTGTTCCTTGGCGAGATCCTTGATCATTCGGCGTATTTCGATGATTTGCTGCGGGTCGAGTCCCACAGTGGGTTCATCCAGGATCAGGACCGGCGGATTGCCGATAAGCGCCTGCGCCAAGCCGACCCGCTGCCGGTAGCCTTTCGAGAGGTTCGCGATAATGCGCTTGGCCATATGCGCCACGCCGCATCGTTCCATCACGTGGTTGACCTCGCGCGTCCGGGCCTGCCGCGGAATTCCTTTGATTTCAGCGACATAACGCAGAAAACCCGATACGAGCATTTCGCCATACAGGGGTACATTCTCGGGCAGGTAGCCAACACGTCGCTTGACCTCGATGGGATTCCGCGTAATATCGAATCCCTCGACAAGGGCCGTGCCGCTCGTCGGAGGCGAAAAGCCGGTCAGGATGCGCATCGTCGTCGTTTTGCCCGCCGCGTTCGGTCCCAGGAATCCCAAAATTTCGCCGGATTCAACACAGAACGACACGTCGTCAATCGCGGTTATCGGCCCGTAGCGTTTGACAAGGCCTTTGACCTCGATCATGAGTGGCCTCCTTCGGACCGGCTTGGGAAATCCTTGCCGAGTCCATAATGGGTTTCGGAAGCATCCATTTCTGCCATTATAAAACGATATGTAGTGTCGAGTCCACTGACATCATCAGGCTATTGTGTTTTGGAAAGGAATCCCCTCGATTTTCAGGGGCTCAAAATAATGCTTGACATTATGAAATATGTCAAGTAATATCCCATTATTGGACGGCAGACTGACAAAAAGTGTCCATGATTCGGCAGAATGGGTCGAAAAAAGGTGTTGCGAATGGCGACCCTGCGCAAAACGCCGATGACGTTGATTGGTATAATCTATTAGAGTTGAATGAGTTAGGCAGATTGCAGTCCGGTGTCTTCGAGTAGGCACAGGTTATGCTCTTTCAAACCGACGCCACCAAATTGAATCGGGGAGAAAGCGAGGAATATGATTGTTCAGTGCTGTATTTGCAAACAAGTCCGCAAAGGCAAACAATGGGTCCAACCGGATCCGGTTGCCTTGGCCGATGAGCATATCAGCCACGGCTACTGCCCGGCGTGCGCTGTGCGGGCATTTGCGGAAATTCGGGCGATGATTGGCGCGAAGCGAACTCCGCCCAAATGGGCGGCCGTCCCTTGAGACGGACGAAGGCGAATTGTATGGGCGGGCTGCCGAAGCCCGCCTTTTTGGTTTTGGGGTATTGCGCTTGATGGACTGTGCAGGGCAAGAAAAAGAGAGATAATGGAGTTTGCGGGGGACAATGGAGCCAACCGCTGACAGGGCAAGCATCCAGTCATTCCTTGTGCGCACGGGAATCCCTGTAACGGGTATTGGAACATCATTCGTCTGTCTGACGGGGATCATGATGGTCGCGGCGCTGCTTCGTTGCTGGCAATTGCCGAACGAGTCGGCGTGGTGGGATGAAGTCGTGACTCTGCGATGCCTTCCGGAACCGGCGTTGGGGGCCTTCATCCGGTGCGAACGGGCAAAGGACCCGCCCATGACGCCCGTTTATTTTACGTTGGCCCATGCGTGGTCGCGGATCTTCTCGCCCGATGAAAGGGTCATGCGCATCCTGTCCATCATCACGGGATTGAGTTCGATAGTCTTGCTTTACGTCCTTGGACGGCGAATCATCAATGCCAACGCGGGACTCATCGCGGCGGCGGCAATGGCGGTTTCACTTCCTCACGTCTATTATTCGCAGGAAATCCGGGTGTACGCCCTTGTCATGCTCCTGGCGATCCTCTCCATGTACGCTCTAGCGGGGGCGATGTCATCGAAAGGCCCGGCATGGTGGGTATTGCATCTCGCAATCAATGCCTTGCTCGCATTTACTCATCTTTTTTCAGTTTTTTTATTCGTGGCGCAAGGGCTTTATCTTGCGGCATGCCGGAGACGGCGAATTTGGATTCCATGGGGCGTCGCACACGGCATCGTCGCGATTGGACTTGCCACGTGGCTGTTGGACGCGGACTTCAAGGGAATCCATGGCGCGGCATCATGGATGGCGCGTCCGGGTTGGCGCGAGGCAATCGTGGCGTTGCTCATCTTCGCCGGCGGGCGTCCGACAAACGAAAATCCGTCCGCGCATCTCTCAACAGGCGTTTCGCTCGATTTTCCTTTGGCCGTTCTGGTTTTTGGGTTGATCGGTTGGTATCTGCTGCACATAGTCAAAACGGGAAAAAAGGGCAGGTGGACGTGCCCGGACATGCCCGTCGGGAATGTTCAACGGCCAATCGCCCATTGCCGCCGGCCGTATCTTATTCTACTTTGGCTTGCCGTGCCGACGATGGGCCTTTTTGCCGTTTCATGGTTGTGGCGTCCCTGTTTTGTGCCGCGTTATGTGCTGTACGCATCGCTGCCCGTCTATCTTTTGCTTGGGGCGGCTGTGGATGCCATCCCGCGGCGATGGGCAAAGCGGGCCGTCTTGTCCGCGCTGCTTCTGCTCTACGGTCATCAAGCGAGCGCGGTTGCCGTGGGACCGTTCCGTCCGGACTGGCGTTCCGCATGCCGGTACGTCGAGGCGCAGGCGGGGCCGGAGGACACCTTCATCGCTTTTCAGGATCTCAACCTGTGGGCGATGGCATACCATAGCCGCTGGCCGCGGGAACGGCTGGACTGCGCATTGGTCTGGTCGGAGATCCCGGCCCACGTGCGCAAGGCCCACGATCGCGGCGGGACGGCTTGGGTGGCCGTATGGCTGTGGGCCGATCCATCGCGCATCGAAGCGCGTTTTCGTGAAAACGGCTGGCTTTTTACGGATACGGATTTCAAGGGCTGGCCACGGCTACGCATCTATCGCGTGAACGCGCCGCAAAATTGACACCCCCGTCCGGCAGAGCCTATTCTTCGATGCAGACATGCAGGAGGAATTTCGTAATGAGAATCAATGCGATGGTAGCGGGCTTGTCGATCGTAATGTCCCTGTCGGGATTGCAGGCACAGGGCCAACGGGTTGTTGACCGGGATTACGTGCTGGTGTGCGCCGACGCGGGGCAGGGCGCGTATGAGGCGTTTCCCGACGTTTGCCGTCTGAAAGACGGCCGCCTTCTCTGTGTGTTCTATGCGGGATACGGCCATGTTTCACTTCCAAACGACGCCCTTCCAAAAGGCGGCGCCGTGGCCGGCTGCTTCTCGTCGGACGAGGGAAAGACGTGGACGCCCGCGCAGATCGTCCACGACGGTCCGGACGACGACCGCGATCCGTCGGTTGTCCAACTGGCCGACGGGCGAATCCTGTGCAATTTCTTTTCGTTGCGGGCCAAGGAAGGCGGCAAATGGGACGGGTTGGGAAGTTGGCTGGTCGAATCGTCCGACGGCGGAAAAACGTGGTCTGAACCGCGTTGCATCAGTTCGACCTACTATTGCAGCGCGCCCATCCGCGAAATGCCCGGCGGGGTGCTGGTTCTGGGTTTGTATCGTGAAACCGGCAGCGACGCCAACGGGGCGGTGACCCTTTCGTCCGACGCCGGCCGAACATGGTCGAGACCGGTTGACATAGACAATGGGGGTCTGCGCCTCGATGCGGAAACGGACGTGATCCGCCTCAAGGATGGCGCGTGGTACGCGGCGCAGCGCACCGCCAAGGAAAGCATGCGGTATTCGGTTTCCGAGGACAACGGCAAGACGTGGAGCGTATCGCAGCCGATGGGATTTCCCGGGCATTGCCCGCATCTGCACCGCACCCCCGAGGGGATTATCGTTTGCGCCCATCGCATCCCCAACACGAGCCTCCACTACTCCCTCGACGAATGCCGGACATGGAGTCCGAATGTCGAAGTGGATACCGTCGGCGGCGCCTATCCGAGCATGGTTACGCTCAAGGACGGCAGCATCCTGATTGTTTATTATGAGGAAGGCGCCGGTTCGAGCATCCGTGCGCGAAAATTCCGTGTGGACAAAGACGGCGTGACATGGCTTACGTGGTGACCTGTGTCCGGCGCGTCAGGCCTGTTCCTTGAACCGGAACGCCAACACGGCCGAAACGGCAAGGCCGAGTGCGGCGGGAACCAGCCAGAACAATCCGTAATGGATATGGCCGGTCGCGGGATCGGTGAACAATTGGCCCGTGAAACCTGACGCGAGGGAACCGCCGAGCACGCCCAATCCGGAAATCATGATGGTGAAGATCTGTTGCGCGCCCGCGCGCGTTTCGGGGGTGCTATGGCGATCAATGTAAATATACCCGGCGGTGAAGAAGAATGCGTAGCAAACGCCGTGGGTGGCGATGGCGGCCAGAATGAGCCCCGTCGGCTCGCCGACGGCAAAAGCGATGTAACGCAGACCCTGCGCAAACGCGCCGATGATCATGGCGCGCTTGATTCCAATCCGCGCGAGGCACGCGCCCAGCAGACCCAGCACGACGACTTCGGAAATCTGGCCGATGCTCATGGCGGGCATGATATAACTGCCGCGATATCCGAGTTGGCTCAAAAAGGGACTCATTCCGAAATAATAGAATTGATGCACCATGCTGTTGACAAAGGTGAGGACGCAAAGCAGGATCAGGCCCGGTTGCGCGAAAACGCGCAGCGCGTTCCAGTACATGAGCGTGGAACGGTCCACGGCCCGGACATGCGAGCGGGGCAGCGTGAACGAGTAGGCCGCGAGGACGCACGAAGTGAACGCGGAGACGTACAGGGCGTGGGGAAGACGGTCGTCGCCTAGACCGCCCCGCAGCCAGAAATACCCAAATGCCCAAGCAACGACGACCCAGCCCGCGGTGCCCCACATGCGTATCCCGCCGAAGTCGCGCCGGGCATCGGGAACGTGATGCAACGCGATGGCGTTGGTCAGGCCAAAGGTCGGCGTGAACAAAAGGCCGTAGACGCAAAAAAGCGCCAGGAAGGGGAGGAATTCCGTCTGCCGGGCCAGGATGATCATCGTGCCGGCGGCCAGCAGATGGCAGAGGCCCAGCAGGCGTTCCGAACTGATGAAACGGTCCGCGATGTGCGACATGAAAAACGGCGCGAGGAAACCCGCCAGCGCGGGCATGGCCAAGATCTCGCCGACCTGGTAAGCGGGAAAATGCAGATGATTTTTCAGGTACAGGCTGAGCACGGGAACCGTCGCGCCGGGAACAAAATATTCCAGAAACATCATCAGGGAAAGTCTGAACTTCAAGCGGCGGGACACGGAATCCCTTTCAATTGTTCGGAGTGCGAACAAGCGCCCGCTCGTATTCTTCGGACACGACGCACTTCTCTCCGAGGGCGTCGGCGAGCGGATCGGCGTTTTCAGCGCAAAAGCCAAGGTGGAGATGCCGGCGCCAACCTTCCGCATACTCGAAGCGACCGGACTGGCGGCCGACTTCGCGCGCCATCTCCTCCATGGTGATGAGATAACTGTCGAGTCCTTGGCTGGCGTCGAGCCATTCCTTCTGGCTTTTATGGCAGGCGAGCGCTTCCCGTTTGCGCGCGAGGACGGTCGAAATGTCGGCATACTGACCCGCCGTGACGATGCGCCGCAGACTGTCGCGCAATCCCCACGGCAGCGCGTGGTACAGCGTGACCTCGCCCATGTAGACCGGGCGGGGCGGAACGGCGGGATAATTGCGCATGCCCCGGCAAAAAACGGCCGTCACGACGACCCGGCAGGCGTTCATGTGGTCTTCCATATAATCTTGCGGCGAAGAGAGAAGAACAATGGAAGGTTGCACCTCGCGCACAATGGACACCATGCGGTCCACGATTCGCCGTTCGTAAAAGAGATCGAGATCGTCCACAAGCGGTTCGTGGAAAACGGCGCCCAGCGTGCGCGCGGCCTCGCGGGCCTCCTGCGTCCGGCGCGCAACGATGGCGTCGCGATCCTCGACGGCCGTGCCGCAACTGCCGTTGCAGATGTTCATCGTATGCAGTTCGTATCCGGCTTCGCCCAACAACAGCAACGTGCCCGCCATCATGAATTCGACGTCGTCGGGATGCGCCGCCACCGCGAATGCCACATGTTTGCCCATCGTTGTCTCCTCCGCCGGTATTGCGCGGTAGTGTAGCGGAAGGACAGGCCGGGAACAAATGGGCGCGGCGGAATTTCCGGAATCTTGCCTTTGCGAAATCAGGCCGGAGCGCTATGATAGATTCACATGACGTTTACTGCGTTAACTGCTGTCCAATGAATCGTCCGCATGGCGCCCCTTCGCAAGTCATTCTATGTCAATAAGTATGAGTGTTCAGGAGCCGCTCCTGTCTGGACTTTAATTACAGGCACATTTCGATCCAATTGTGCAGCAAGGGGTACATGACGGCATGGATTGCCGTGAGCGGAACGATGGTGCGGAACTTGAGGAAGTAGAAGGCCGCGAAAAAGCCAGCCGGCAGGGTAAGAATCATCTGTACGGGAACGATGGTGCCCGGAATGCGTGCCGGAGTCCAGAAATGGGCGAGACTAAACACAACGCCCACCGCAAGCGGTAATCGCCAGGAACCCCTAAACGCGCGCAGCGTCGACAAAGCCGCCAAGCCTATCGAGCACATCACGAACTGTTGCGGGAACCCCGCGGGGATATACTCGATCATCTGCGACACGTAAGCAGGCTCAAAAGAGAGCGTGCCATTGGCCAAAATGGTCCCGGCGACCAGCATTCCGATGCCGATGGCGGCCAGCGCCACGCCCATGAGCACCGCCGGCCAGGTAATGGGCGTCGAAAGGCCCCACTCATCAAGCTTTTCGGGGTGCCGCCGTGCCCGTGCGATTACATAGCCTATGATCATGACAGAAGCAATGTCATCGATCGTTGTCCTGCAGAAATGCCAATCCGGATGGGCATCTGAAGTCACTTTCACAAACACCATGATGACGCCAAGCAAAAGAGCGAACTTTGCGTCCACCCAATCCACGTGCCGAGGCACATCTAGTTCATGGGACGCCGTATCTTGTTCGGATAAAGTATTAGCTGGTCTCATCAAATTGTCCCCTATTCTGGCCGGTCGTTGAGAAAACCATCCAAGAATACATCACACAGTGTTTTGAAGCGCGCCTCGAAAGTAGTGTCTTTCCCACCGAGCAGCGCCCTGTCTTTTGGCGTCATCGTGATTTCCAGCAGTGCAACGCCGTGAATTCCTGCCCACAACGTCGCCGCAACAAGCGCCGGTTCCGCATATTTTGCCTTAAGCAACCCTATGGCTTCTTTGACAAGCACAGTCAGAACTGAAAGGGCTTCCTGTTCCAGGGGAATGCGTTTTTGCCGGTGCAGCTCCCGGTTTTGTTCAACCCAAGCCGGCGGCGGGACGAGCATCAGGCGGTAATGGTTGGGATGCGTGACCGCCCACTCGCCGTACAACCGGGCCATTTCAACCAACTGCCTAACGGGGTTGCCCACTTTCAGGCATTCCAGTAAATGGATGCGCAGGTCATCGGAATCCCTGCGAATGATTTCTCTCACCAACGACTGTTTGTCCTTGAAAAGTTTATAGACAAAACCCGGCGTATACTCGATCGCCAGGGCAATGCTTCTCAAGGTGACCGCTTCATAACCGTCGCGCACAAACATCTCGCGCGCAACATTCATGATTCGCTCTCATCTCTGTCCAAATTGCGGCTTGCAGAAAGCCATGTTGAGTAAATAGACAACGATTTTTTCGGGAAAGCGTTCTTAGGACACCTCTTCTTAGCGATGAAAAAGAAGTGCCCCCCAGTCAATCGTATTTTGGACCACTCTGACATGCGGATTCGAGTTTGGAATCGCCTGGTCCGAACATTCGTGCCCTGTTTTCCATCTGCGTCATCTGTGGATCATGTGGTTTTCCGCAGATGAGGCAGATACACGCAGATATTGAACAGATGAACGGAATAAAAAGGTAAAACGTGACTCCTTGCGGTATTGTGGTTTTTATGCAATTGTTTTGGACAGCAATGATTCGCTCTCTCAGTTCATTCCATTCGCGCTCGCGGCACAATTTTGAAACAGAGGGCGTGTTTTTGGGGTTATTTCATTCTGGCCCGGCCAAGCCTGTTGGCCCGTTCATCACTTTTCAAGGCCATTGAAAAATTCGCCCTGTATAAGGTTCTTCCCGTATACTTCATTTCAGTCCTCGGGACGGGAGAATGTTATGCATACCGAAGACCGTTCGATACATTTTTCGATGGAATTGTTGCATGCGCCGGTGCAATACCGCGTGCCGGCCTTGCAAAAGCTCTATTTTGAACTCACGCAGACGCGCGCGAGTTACGACAGCACCGATTTCAGCGCGCCACCGCAATTTCGTTTCCATTCGAAACGCAGCACCAATACTCAATCAATGGCATTGTTTCTTCCGGACCGTTTGGTATTGATCGAGGAGTGGGCGGACATCCCGCTTTCGGGATTTTTGGACAAGGTTCGCGAAATTGCGCCGAGAGTCTTGCAAATTATTGAACAACCCTGTTTCCTCGCACAGACGGTCACATTGCGTTCAACATTCGCGCTGACGCATTTTGACGACGCGCGCATTTTTCTGCTTGACCATGCCTGCCGGCAGGAAGGATGCATCGGCCCCCACTTTAGGCGCCCCATCGCGGTGGGCGGGCTCCGTTTCGTGTTGCCGGAAACCCCGGAGAGCCGCGGGGCTTTTCATGTTATTATCGAATCGTTCCGGCATGATGTAAAAGAAGTTTTCGTCGAACTGAAAGCGATTTTCAGCCAGCAGCGGATCACTGGAGACGATATCGAACAAGCGGCCTCGAACGCCTGGGAAGCACGGCGCTTCATCACGGACAACATCTTTCCGTATCTGGATCAATTCGATCAGCCGCGGGAGGTGATTCCGTGAGAACGATCGGACAGATCGGACGGATCAATCGGATTGCCCACGCAACGAAACGGGGGCGTGCGGCATGAGCGGTGCGGTGATTCGGCTGTGGGCGGATCTTCCCGGGACCACGATAAATCCAAACATTTACGGTCATTTCGCGGAACACTTGGGGCGCTGCGTCTACGAGGGGATTTGGGTGGGACACAAATCGCCGATTCCCAACGAAGGCGGATTGAGGCTCGATGTGTTGGCCGCGCTGAAACAATTGCGTGCGCCGGTCGTACGGTGGCCGGGCGGATGTTTCGCAGACATGTACCATTGGCGCGACGGCATTGGATCAAAGAAAGAACGTCCGCAGACGGTCAACATCTGGTGGCGGCAGGCGGAGCCGAACCGGTTTGGCACGGATGAATTCATCCGCTTCTGCCAGGCGGTGGGTTGTCAGCCCTATATTTGCGCCAACGTGGGGACCGGATCGCCGCGCGAGGCGCTCGAATGGCTTGAATACTGCAATTTCGGCGGTGACTCGACCCTCAGTCGCGCGCGGGCCATCAATGACGGCGCAAAGCCGCACGGCGTCAGATATTGGGGGATCGGCAACGAAAACTGGGGCTGCGGCGGGCGTTATGCCGCGGCGGATTACGCGAAGGAATTCATTCGGTATGGATCATTCATGAAGGCACTCGATCCGTCCATCGAACTCATCGCGTGCGGTTGCAGTCCGATGGACGGCCAGAATCCGGCATTCGCATCGTGGAACCACGACTTTTGCAACGCCATGCCGCATGCGGACCTGATTGACCACCTGAGCCTCCACCGCTACTTCGGACGCGGCGACGGCATCCATTTTACCGAATCGGAATATCAGGCGCTGTTTGTGGACCTTGTCGCGATGGAACGCGATCTGCAACTGGCCGATGCCGTGCTCCGATATTTTTATCCGGACAAGCAGGTCGGATTGGCGGTGGACGAGTGGGGCGTGTGGCATCCGTCGGCCATTGTGGACAATGGCCTCGAACAGGCCAACACCCTGCGCGACGCCGTGTTTGCGGGCGCGGCGCTCAACCTGTTCAACCGGTATGCGCACCGCGTTTCGATGGCGAACATCGCGCAGACCATCAACGTCCTGCAATGTCTTGCAATGACCGACAAGGCCCGGATGGTATTGACGCCGACCTACCATGTATACGATATGATGCGGCCGCATATGGGCGCACGTCTTCTCACCCAGGAAGTCGAAAGTCCTTTGCTGGAAGGGCATCCCGTAGGATTGCACAAAACTTTTTCAACCCCGGCGCTGAGCGCAAGCGCATCCATCGCCGCGGGAAAAATTCTGTTGACGGTTGCGAATCAAACCTGGGATCAAGATATCGAAACACGAATCGATCTTCGCGGCACAAAGGCCGAAATCGCCAGCGGCCGAATCCTGAACGCTTCCTCGCCGCGCGACGTCAACACGTTCGACGCACCCAAGACGGTCATGCCTAAACGCATCCGTGTCGAGGCGTCACACGGCGAGTGGGTGCATGTGTTTCCGGCACATTCCTTCACCGCGTTGAGCCTGACGCTCGCGTGATCAGACGTTTACGGGAACGTGCAGGCATATACTGGATATTGACACGGGCCATCGGCTAACGTGTGTATGAAAACAACAGGGAGAAAGAACTATGGGATCTCAAATTTCACGCAGGAATTTCATGAAAGGCGTCGCGGCGGCGGCAGCCTCGCCGGTTTTTGCCGCCGGATGCGCAACGGCATCCGAAAAACGGGCCGCGCCCAGCGAACGGGTCGTGATGGCCGGCATCGGCATGGGTTGGATGGGCACATCAAATATCGAGGAATTTCTGAAGCGTGGCGATGTTCAGGTCGTGGCGGTATGTGATGTGGACCGGAACCATTTGATCGCGTCGCGCGACATGATCAATCAAGCCTACGGCAACAAGGATTGCGCGATCTACAACGAATTCGAGGAATTGCTTGCACGCAACGATCTCGACGCCGTCATGATTGCACTGCCGGATCACTGGCATGCCCTGCCGGCAATTGCGGCCGCCAAGGCCGGTCTCGATATCTATGGGGAAAAACCCCTGTCGCATTCGTTGGTCGAGGGCAGGGCTATCTGCGAGGCGGTGAAACGACACAAGCGGATCTGGCAAACCGGCAGTTGGCAGCGCAGCGTGTCCAATTTCCGGCGGGCCGCCGAACTGGTGCGAAACGGACGCCTCGGGAAAATACGGTGCGTGGAAGTCGGGCTTGGCCAAGGCCACACGGACTACGCGAAAAACAAGGAACAGACGACCCCCTGTGATCCTCCGCCAGAACTCGACTTCGACCGATGGCTCGGCCCCGCGCCCAAGGCGCCCTACTGCCCCGCGCGCGTCCATAAAAATTGGCGCTGGGTCATGGCGCACGGCGGCGGCACCCTGCTCGACTGGGTCGGCCACCATCTCGACATCGCACACTGGGGCCTTGGACTCGATGAAACCGGTCCCGTGACTGTCGAGGGCACCGGTGTCATCCCGTCGGGCCAACTGTGGGATGCGCCGACCGATTATGACTGCACCTGCACCTACGCCGATGGCCTCGTTATCAAGATCAGCAGCAAATACCCGATGGGCACAAAATGGATCGGCGACGACGGCTGGCTGTTCGTGACCCGCGGCGAAACCCAGGCCAATCCCGTTTCCCTGCGCACCGAAAAAGTCGGCGACGGCGCCATCCGCCTCTACCACAGCGACGACCATCATGGCAACTTCATCGAGTGCGTGAAATCGCGAAAAGAAACCATCACCCCCTGCGAGATTGCCCACCGATCCGCTTCGGTCGGCCATCTCTGCAATATCGCCATCTACACCGGGCGTAAGATTCACTGGGATCCGGAGAAAGAGGAAATCATCGGCGATCCCGGCGCTGCGGCTATGCTCAGTCCTTCTTACCGTCCTCCATGGAAACTCGGTTGACGCCGCGAGCCGAACCGGCGTGCCGAAATTACAGTTTTTGCACTTGACCTGGGCAGGGTAACCGGCAAGACTGCAACGGGAAAGGCGGTTCCCAAATTCCTTGGTGTCGGAATGGCGTTGTTTGTTAGAATACCTGCTTGGGCGAGTAACCAAGCAGGATACGTTTAGCAAAATGGGACGCCAACCGAAATCATCCGACGAAATGCCGAAGAGCGCACCGCGCGGTCTGTTGCCGTTGCTGCCTCTGAAAGAAGCCGTTGTCTACCCGCGCATGGTGGTGCCGCTGATGGTGGGCCGTCAGGCGTCCGTCGCGGCGGTCGAGGAATGCCTCGCCTCGGACCGTCCGCTGTTCATTTGCGCGCAGACGGATCCGAACATCGAATTGCCGGGCATGGGAGATCTGCACAAGATCGGCGTGACCGCCAATATCCTTCAGACCATGCGGATGCCGGATGGAACATTGAAGATCGTCGTCGAGGGTCTCGCGCGCGCGTCCGTGCGCCGAATGATCCAAAGCCGGGGGTTTTCCGAGGTATCCGTGCGTGTGTTTACCCCCGTGCCACTGCAAGGCAAGAAGGATTTGGCGTTGATGCGGATGGTTTTGACGCAATTTGAGGAGTATGTGCGCCTCAGCCAACGTATTGCGCCCGAGGTCGTCATGTCGTTGCGCAACATACCGGACGCGGATGTCCTGTCGGATCTGGTGTGCGCCTATCTTTCGATCCGATTCGAGGAACGGCAGGAACTGCTTGACGCCATTGATGTCCGTGCGCGACTCGAAAAAACCGCCAATCTCCTCATGCGTGAGAACGATCTGTTGAAAATCGAGCAGAAAGTCCGGGATCGCGTTCGTGAACAGATGGAACAGAACCAACGCGAATACTACCTGCACGAACAACTCAAAGTCATTCATCAGGAATTGGGCAATCGGGAGGAAGGCGATGAGATTGTCGAACTCCGCGAAGCCATAGAAAAATCCGGCATGCCCAAGGATACCCGCGAACGCGCCGAACGCGAACTGGCGCGCTATCAGCGCATGCCTGCGATGAGCCCCGAAAGCGCGGTGACGCGCACGTATCTCGAGTGGCTGATTGACATGCCCTGGCAAAAACGCACCGATGACGCCCTCGATATCGAAGAGGCCCAGAAAATTCTCGACGAGGATCACTATGGATTGAAAAAGGTGAAGGAGCGCATCCTCGAATACCTTGCCGTTCGCAAATTGAGCGAGAATCCACACGGTCCCATCCTGTGCCTGGTTGGACCGCCGGGTGTGGGCAAGACCTCGCTGGGCAAGTCGGTCGCGCGGGCAATGAACCGCAAGTTTGTGCGCGTGTCGCTCGGTGGCATACGCGACGAGGCCGAAATCCGCGGACACCGGCGCACCTACGTCGCGTCGTTGCCCGGACGCATCATTCAGAGTATGAAAAAGGCGGGGGTGCGTAATCCCGTGTTTATGCTCGACGAGATCGACAAGATGAGCATGGATTTCCGGGGCGATCCGTCCGCCGCCCTGCTTGAAGTGTTGGATCCCGAGCAGAACAAGGCGTTCAACGATCATTATCTCGAAGTGGACTTCGATCTCAGCGAGGTCTTTTTCATCACGACGGCGAACAATGAGTACGAGATACCGCCGCCGCTGCACGACCGCATGGAAATCGTTCGCCTGCCAGGCTATACGTTGTATGAGAAAGAACGTATCGCGCGCCAGTTTCTCATCCCGAAACAGATGAAGGCGTGCGGAGTAACCGATGCCCATCTGACGCTTACGGACAGCGGATTGAAGGTGTTGATCGAGCGCTATACGCGCGAGGCCGGCGTTCGCGAACTCGAACGGCAGATCGCCAATGTTTTCCGCAAGATTGCCCGCAAAGTCGTCACCGCCGTTCCCGATGCGCCTGTATGCGTGGATGCGGATTCCCTGCCCGAACTGCTGGGCCCTTACGAATACAGCGCGATCCGCGCGGAACTCGAACCGCAGATCGGCGTGGCGGTCGGCATGGCGTGGACCAGCACCGGCGGCGACACGCTGACCATTGAAACTTCCCTTATGAGAGGCAAAGGCATGCTCACGCTGACAGGCCAGCTGGGCGAAGTAATGAAGGAATCGGCCCGCGCCGCCTATAGTTACCTGCGGGCCAATGCCGAAGCCTTGAAGATCTCGCCGTCGTTCTACCGAAACACGGATCTGCACGTCCATGCGCCCGAAGGGGCCATTCCCAAGGACGGGCCTTCCGCGGGGATCGCGCTAACCGTTTCCATGCTTTCCGCATTGCGCAACGTTGCGCCGAAGGGACCGTTTGCAATGACGGGTGAAATTACCCTGCGCGGACGCGTGTTGCCGGTTGGCGGCATCAAGGAAAAAGTGATCGCCGCTCATCGTGCCGGTATGCGGCACATCATTCTTCCCCGGGAAAACGAAAAAGACTTGGTGGAGATACCGAAGGAAATCCGCGACGAAACCACGTTTACCCTTGTCAAGGAAATCGGCGAAGTGCTTGCGATGACGTTCGATTGAATCGCCGGCGCCTTATTGGAAAAAATTTGTGATGGCCAAAATGACCGCCCCCAAAACGGAGATAGCCCCTCCGGAAGAGTCGTTTATCGTTGACGAGGCGACCGATGCGGTGCTGCGCCTGCAACTCGACAAGTTCGAGGGACCGTTCGAGGTCCTTTTGTACCTAATCAAGTCTCAGGAAATAGATATCTTCGATATTCCAATCGTAAAGATCACCGAACAATACATTCGTTTCCTGGAATTATTGCGCGACCGGAATTTGGATGTCGCCGGCGAATTTCTCGTGATGGCCGCAACGCTGATCCATATCAAATCGAAGATGATATTGCCCGTCGAACAGGATGACGAAGACGAGGAAGTCGAAGAGGAAGATCCACGGCTCGATCTGGTGACGAAACTTCTCGAATACCGCAAGTTTCGTGACGTCGCGAAGCGCCTCCAAGACATGGAGGATATGCGCGGCAACTGGTTCACGCGAAGCGTCAAGCCGGATATCCCCCCCGATGAGGACGGCGAGGAACTGCCCGAACTGGGCCTTTACGATCTGATCGAGGCGTTTCGCGGTGTCTTGCGCTTCATCACGGACGACCTGGCGCATACGGTAATCGGAGAAGGCGCGTCGGTTGACGAAAAAATCGCGCACATCGAAGAACAACTCGCCTCGAAAAAGAGCATCGCATGGGTGGACCTTTTCCGGGAATGCCGCAGCCGTGTTGAACTGGTCTGTTGCTTTCTAGCCATTCTTGAACTTTGCCGGATGGGCAAGATTCGGGCGCATCAAAGCGGGACTTTCGGCGAGATACGATTGTTCGCGCGGGAAAACGCGACGGAAACCGGGGAATAACGTGGCCTCGAGCATTGCATATCGTTCCTATGCCAAGATCAACCTCTATCTCGACGTGCTCGACCGTCGCCGCGACGGATATCACAATATCGAAACGATCTTTCAGAGCGTCAGCCTGTACGACGAACTCCATTTCGAGGACGGCGAACCGCGCGTGAGTCTGTCTTGCTCCGTGCCCGAACTCGACACGGCGGATTCCAATCTGGTGTATCGCGCGGCCATGTTGCTCAAGGAACGGACGGGGTTTGCGGGCGGCGTCCGAATCCGGCTTGAAAAACATATTCCCATCGCGGCCGGCCTTGCGGGCGGATCGGGAAACGCCGCCGCGACGCTCGTGGCGCTCGATGCGCTTTGGGAATTGCGGCTTGCGCCGCGGCAATTGCACGCGCTCGCGCTTGAACTGGGTTCCGATGTGCCGTTCTGCACCGTGGGCGGAACCGCCGCCGCCTCGAAACGCGGCGAGGTTTTGACGTCCCTGCCGCCTTTGCGCGAGACGTGGCTGGTATTGGTTCATCCCCCGATTGCCGTCAGCGCAAGCCGCGTCTACAACGATCCCAAACTCGAACATTCGCACGAAACGCCCTTTGCGGGCCGGACGGCGTCCTTCCGCGGGGCCATTCGCGCGCTGGCGCGGGGCGACTTGGGGCGCGTTGTTTTCAACCGCATGGAAAGCGCCGTCTTTTCTGAACATCCCAATCTCAAGGAGGCCAAGACCCGTCTGATCGAAGCCGGATGCCTGGCCGCCGCCATGAGCGGAAGCGGGCCGACCCTCTTCGGTGTGTGTAAAAGCCGCAATGATGCCCGCCGCGTCGCTGAATCTTTTTCGGATTTTCGCACGTCAATCGTGACGACCGTTCCCTATGGCGTGGAACGAATGTAATCCCGCAGCGTTGCTGTTCGAAAGCAAGTTTACTGTAAGCGCTCGCGAAGGTGTGGCGCAAGTAGTTCCGCGATGGCTTGGGCTTTTAGTTTCATGCCTTTGGGACGCATGTGGGTGATGTCGCCGAAGATCGCGATGCCGCCATGGAATCGTTCCGCGAAAGGCAGATAGATCAAGTCTTGTTCTTCGCACAACGCCTTGAGTTTGGCGTTGTATATTTTTAGAAGGCGGCAATAAGTAGAGAATGTGAAACACCCGCCTTGCCAGGCCGACCGTAGGTTCCATTGCATGTAATCATGTTCTGACCGGTTCAACAATCCAGCGTCCGGACAGGCAAAACTGCAAAAGGCAACCGAAATACCGCGTTCCCTGAATACGCGGACCATGATGCGAAGGTTGTGAAACGTGATCTGTTCCATGTCCGCCTCAAGGACGTCACGTTCCGGCAACAGCAAGGCATTGGCCCATGAGGCCAGAAAGACCGAACGCGCCAGCCATGCCCGCCAACCTTTGATTTCCGCATTCCATTTTGGAAAATAGCCATGGCAAATATCGTTGACAGCGCCGTATTCAACGACGAGATCGGGCTGAAGTTGGACATAATCCAGCGTGCGTCGGCGCTCTCCAAGTGAATCCAACCCGACTACGCCGCAATTGATCACCTCGATGTCTTGTTCGGGAAAGGCTTCGTGCAAGGCCTGTTCAAGAAATTTCGGATAGGTTGTCTCGTTTGTGAGTCCTTCTTCCGTGGTCGAGCCACCAATACAAAGAATGCGAAACCGTCCCCGTGGTTTGGGAAGTTCGACGTCATGATCGCGGAATCCGGCGTTGTTCGTGTGCCAATTGTCATTCAATCGGGCGTTTTTTCGGTATTCAAAGAATGGCGATTTCCACATGCGATCATTCGCGGCCTTTTTCTGCCGGGCCATTACTTCCGTCAGCGACAATCCCGTCACATTGCTGATGGCGCACGCCACGGCATGCACAGTACCCGAAGCGTCTTTTACCGGATAGGCGTTCATCTCAAACGAAGTCGGGCCTTGGGGCAAGGCCACCGTGAAGGCCGTGCCGTCCGGAGCGCCCGACTGTGCGACGCGCCGAATCAATTCGAGGCCGTCTTTCACTTCCCGGCCGAGAGGAGATGCCTCGAACGGCCTGCCCGTGATGTCTTCTTTTCGAATGCCGAGCCGCCCTGAAATATCCGGCCCGCCGTAAACGGCCAGATTGGCGCCGTCCGTATCGTAGAGCGCAATGACCATTTCGCGCAGCGTGGCGAACAGTTCGCGATCGGCTTCGTTCAGGGAGGCCATTTGCGTTCCGAGATGATCGTCGTCGGTGACAACCGTTTCACTCGTGTTGGCGGCAAAACGGTTTTCATGCGTTTCGATAACCGGCCGGTTGTCGCCATCCAAATCGGCATGTTGCCAGATTGCGCCGTCCTTTTTGGCCGCCAGAACGAAGGGATTGAATTCTTCAATGCGCCGCTGATGCCAGCGCGCGTGCAATTCCAAACCCATCACGCCGACTGTCAGCCAGAGAACGGCAAAAAAAACATGGGCGATGCGTTTTATCGCGGTTCTCATCTGCTACTCATCGGGCGCTATGCACTTCAAATAACGCCCGAACCAATAGGCCAGCAGAAAATCATGCCCGTTGTATTCGATTCCCTCGTCCGGGCGTTGTTCGACGGGATGTGCAAACGGATCCTGCACCCAAGCCGACCACGTCCGCGCGCGCCGGTCGAGCGGCACGGCCTCGCCGGGTTTTGGCGCGGCGCTTTTCAGGGCTGGCTCGAATGTGAATCCGAATTCTTTTCCGTAGGCGGCGATGGTGTCCCGATTCCATTTCATGTCGAGCGGAAACAGGCGTAGATTATCCACGCTCTCCGCAATGGCGTTTTCATCGCCGAGCACCTCCCGCGCAAGCAGCGCATAGACGAGATTACGTTGCGCTTTCATGCCGGGGACGCGCCCCTCGCCATGCCATGAACGCTTGAAACTGGCGATGTAATGGGCGCGGAGGACAGGATCGTTTTCAAGCCTGAACAACGGATAGTACGCAAGCGCCAGCATGACATCGTCCGAAAAATTGACCTTGAACAGCATCCACCGCGCGCGCACCGCAGTCTCCGCATATTTTTCCTCGATGGCGATGCGCCGGTACTCGCGCGCGAACCGGTCGTCGCCGGTCACGTGCGCCGCCACTTTCAGATGCTGCAGCAGGACCAGCGCGTTCATCGCCTCGAAGGTCTTCACAAACTGAGGTGAATAATTGCCGAACCGCGTTGGCTTGCCGTCCACATCAACGACTCGCATGTCGTTGTCGAGAATGTGCGTGACGATGTCGCCCACGTCCTGCGCGATGATTTCTTTGTGTTTGTCGTCTGCGACGAGGTCAAAGGCGAGGCTGTAGCCGAAAACGATCCCATCAAGTTGATCACTGCTGACATCACCGCGCCAGCGGTACTTGCCGTCCTGCGAATCGCGCCATTCACCGTCATCCGCAAGCGGCCGGTCTTTGGGCCATATCGCGCGAGCAGGCACGCCTTTTTTCCCGCTCACCGTGCAAAGGCGGTGCAAGGCGTTTATGGAGTCAAATGCGGCGGCCTTGTCCGCTTCGTCGCGGGTGACGGCGTATTTCATCGCCAGCGCGCCAAGGTAAATACCGGTCATATAGGCATTATCCGGCATGTTATATGAAACGAACGGACGCCGTTCCGTCGGCACATACCGCTTGCAGAGCGCCTGACCGTCCAGCAGGAAGCGTTGCTCCATGTCATGCTGGAAGATCGCGGCCTTGCGCGCCAGCGTCAAGCCGCCATCCGCCGAAACGTTCAGACACACCATCAACGTCGCGCCGAGCATCACGCACCATGCCATCGCGGATCTCCTGTCGGGGTCATTCGCGAATAACGACGTTTTCAATCGGCGTCACGTTGCCCCGCACAATAGTCCGGACGCCCGTTTGTGCGGCCCATTTCACCGCGTTGTAAATTACGCGAAGCACATTTTTGTCGTAATAGATGGGAAACGTTTCGTGCCCCGGGCGGAAATAGAACACCTTGCCTTGGCCCCGATGCCAGCAACAACCGCTTCGGAACACTTCTCCGCCTTGAAACCAACTGATGAATACCAGGCGATCAGGTTGTGGAATGTCGAAATGTTCGCCATACATCTCCGTGTGGGGAAGTTCGAAATATTCCGGAAGCCCCTCGACGATTGGATGCGCCGGATCCACCACCCACAGGCGCTCCAATTCGCCAATCTCGCGCCACTTCAAATAGCAACTCGTTCCCATCAGTTTCATGAAAGGCTTGGACATATGCCCTGAATGAAGGACGATCAGACCCATGCCCTCGTTTACGCGCCGCCGGACCTTTTCCGCGTTCTCGTCCGTGACTTCATGATGGGCCATGTGCCCCCACCATGTCATCACGTCCGTCTTGTCGAGGATCGTGTCCGTCAGACCCTGCCCCTCATGGTGCAGTTCGGACACGTGCGCCGATGCGATACCCGGCTGTTTGCGCAGATATTTCGCGATGGGATCGCCCAGGCCGTTCGGATAGATTTTCCGCACGGCTTCGTCCCGGCGTTCGTGAACGCCCTCGTTCCATACCGTTACCCGAATGCCTTTGCCCGCCGCTGTCGCCATGCCGCTGTCCTTTCGCTGTTGAGACCACCATGCCCGTTCGCCATTGTATTGTAGAAACTTGCACACCGCCGATCAATGGTGGGAACCGGCTTGACAAAAGGCTCACGGCGGGAATATACTTATACCCGGTATATGTAATAGGGTTATAAACGGAGCGGAATACGGCATGGATACGCGGAAAAATGTGCTGGACCGGCTGAGCCGGATTGAAGGGCAGATAAAAGGCGTCAAGAGGATGGTCGAGGAACAACGACCCTGTTTCGACACCCTGCAACAGGTCGGCGCCATCCGGGGCGCCCTACGATCGCTGGAGCAAATCATGATGGAACATCATCTATGCCTGTGCATCGAGGAGGCCATGAGGAAAAAAAGCGATCGGGAACGGTTGCTTCGCGAATTGTCTAAGACCTTGAGCGGATTGTTGCAATAGAAGGAGCGTCGAACTATGGGGAAAAAAGTTGTAATTGTTGGCGGTGTCGCAGGCGGAATGAGCTGTGCGGCCCGAATCAAGCGTTTGGACGACACGATGGATGTGGTGGTGTTGGAACGTGGACCGGACGTGTCTTTTGCGAATTGTGGCATGCCGTATTATATCGGCGGCGAGATTCGGGAACGATCAGACATGCTGGTGCAAACGGTCCCGACGCTTGAACAGCGATACAGGCTTGATATACGGACACGCCATGAAGCGGTGCGGCTCGACCGCGAAAAAAAAGTTGTCGAGGTTCGCAACCTCGAATCGGGCGAGACGTACGACGAGCCGTACGATGTTCTGGTGCTTTCGCCGGGCGCCTCGCCGGTTCGCCCCCCCATACCGGGTGCGGACGGTCCCAAGGTCCACGTGTTGAACCATCTCGGCGACATGGACGCTATTGCAGCGGTGGCGCGGAATGCAAAAAAGGCCACGGTTATTGGGGCGGGCTTTATCGGCCTTGAACTGGTTGAAAATCTTCGCCGGCTCGGTTTGGAGGTGGCCCTGATAGAGTTGTTGGACCAAGTGCTGCCGCCATTTGATCGCGAGATGACACAGCCGCTCCTTCAGGAACTTCGACTCAACAAAGTGGACGTCCGCCTTGGCAAGACGGTCGCGTTCATGGACGATCGCGGTGTCCAACTGAAGAACGGTGCCCGTATCGAAAGCGATTTCGTGTGTTTGTGCACAGGGGTGCGCCCGAATACGGAATTGGCGCGTGAAGCCGGTCTCGAACTGGGCGCACGCGGGCATATTCGCGTGGATGAAACCATGCGTACCTCGGATCCGGCGATTTATGCCGTGGGCGATGCCGTGGAAACGGCGGATCTCGTCACCGGTGAGCCGTCTGCCTTCCCCCTTGCGGGTCCGGCGAACCGCCAAGCCCGAATAGCCGCTGATGCCGTCTGCGGGCGCGCATCGTCTTATCGCGGAACGCAGGGAACGGCTATCGTGCGTGTGTTTTCGCTTACGGCGGCCTGCACGGGTTGGAACGAAAAGAAACTCAGACAGGCTGGAATGCCTTATCGTCGCGCGTTTCTCCATCCGATGCAGCACCCCCGCTATTATCCGAACGCGCAGCCGATTGGCGTCAAAATTCTGTTCAGTCCGGAGGGAAAAATTCTAGGCGCTCAGGCGGTCGGCGCGGAAGGCGCGGACGTGTTGATCAATACTATTGCAACGGCGATGCGCGCCGGCGTCACGGTTCAAGACCTTGAGCAGCTCGAACTGGCCTATTCCCCGCAATACGGGGGCGCCAAGCACGGCATCAACATGATCGGTTATGTCGCCTCGAATATCCTGAACGGCGACATGGAAACGATCGAGCCGGACGAGGAAGCGCAAAACGTCCAATGGATTGATGTCCGTAATCCGGCGGAAACGGAATGCGGCATGCTTCCCAATGCCATCCTTGTTCCGCTCGACGAACTCCGCACACGAGCGGATGAACTTCCCCGCGACCGGGAACTGGGCGTCTACTGTGCCGTTGGGTTACGTGGCTACATCGCCTATCGCATCCTGAAGCAAATGGGCTTCAAGGCACGCAATCTCAACGGCGGCTATCGTACATGGACATGGTATCACAAGCCTGACGTCGGTTCTTTGCCCGCCTCGTGCGGTTCGGGCGCGATGAAACCGGACGCTGTTTCCGCCACGTCGTCCGTATCAGTCGAATCACTTGACTGCACGGGCATGCAATGTCCCGGACCTCTCCTGCGCGTGAAGGAGGCCGTTTCCAAACTTGCCGCGGGCCAGGAAATAGAGGTCGTGGCATCCGATCCGGGTTTTGCCGCCGACGTGCCCTCATGGTGCAAACGCACCGGAAACACCCTGCGCGACATTTCCGTGTCCAACGGCCGGTATGTGGCGCGCATTGCCAAGGGCGAAGCGCCTGTGCCGGCATCGGGAGGCGTCCCATTGCCCGGCAACAAAAAAACAATCGTTTGTTTTTCGAATGATCTCGACCGTGCGCTGGCCGCGTTTGTTATTGCCAACGGCGCGGCGGCCATGGGGGACCAAGTGACGATTTTCTTTACCTTCTGGGGGTTGAACATTTTGCGCAGGGAAAAAGGGCCGTCTGTGACGAAAGGTTTTCTCGATCGCATGTTCGGCATGATGATGCCAAAAGGCGCCGACCGCTTGAAATTGTCGAAACTGAACATGGCGGGAATAGGCACGATGATGATGAAGCACGTCATGCGTACAAAGAACGTTTTGTCGCTACCGGAACTGATGGCCTCCGCAAAGGCGAACGGGATAAGGCTTGTGGCCTGCTCGATGTCCATGGACGTCATGGGCATCAAACGCGAAGAACTCATTGACGGCGTCGAGATTGCCGGGGTTGGCAACTACCTCGGCGAGGCCACCGAATCCAACGTCAACTTGTTTATTTGAGGCATGCATCGAATTCAAGAATTTGTATGAACGCCCAAAAATCATGTATAAGGGAAACGAAGTCGGTAGTTTCAGTACATGCGGTGGTTTTGGGAATGGCCGGTGAACGGCAAAAATGGAGGGTAGTCAAATGTCGGAAGACCTCAAAGCGGCGTTTCTACAGGCAAAGGACGATGTGGTCAAATTGTCGAAGGCGCCGGACAACGATGTGAAATTGCAGTTGTATGCCCTGTTCAAACAATCCACGGAAGGGGATTGCAAAGGCGATCGTCCCGGTATGCTCGATTTCGTTGGACGCGTAAAGTACGACATGTGGAAGAAGCTCGAAGGCACTTCGCAGGAAGCGGCCATGCAGCAATATATAGATCTCGTTGCCCAATTGAAGGCCGCGGACGGCAAATAAGCATCATCACGTTTGCTTCTTTGGAAATATAACTGAAACCAATCGCCCCCGAATCGAAGCGAGATTCGGGGGCGATGATTTTGGATGGGGAACTCGATTACTTTTTGGCAGCCTTGCGCGGGGTCTCAATGGCGGCCTGTGCCGCGGCCAGACGCGCGATCGGCACACGGAACGGGCTGCAACTCACATAGTCGAGCCCGACACGGTGGCAGAACTTCACCGAGTTGGCATCGCCGCCATGCTCACCGCAGATACCGCACTTGAGCGAGGGACGCGCCGAACGGCCACGCTGGACCCCCATGGCGATCAACTGGCCAATGCCTTCCTGGTCGAGCGTCTGGAAGGGGTCGTCCGGCAGGATTTTATTGGCTAGGTAGAACGGCAGGAATCCACCGATGTCGTCCCGCGAAAAACCGAAGCCCATTTGTGTAAGATCGTTCGTGCCGAAACTGAAGAACTCCGCCTTTTCGGCAATCTTGTCGGCAACGAGCGCGGCTCGGGGAATTTCAATCATTGTGCCGACCATGTAGTTCAGTTTGACCTTGTACGCTTTCTGGACACGTTCGGCGACGGCACGAACGATGGCTTCCTGGTTTGCGAACTCATTGGGATGCCCGACGAGCGGAATCATGATTTCCGGCGCAACCTTGATTTTCTTTTTTGTTAATTCCGCGGCGGCTTCGAGAATGGCCGTTGCCTGCATCTCGGTGATTTCGGGATACGCGATGCCGAGACGGCAGCCGCGATGACCAAGCATCGGGTTCAACTCGTGCAACTGTGCGATGCGGGCGCGGATCTTGGAGACTGGAACATTGATTTCCTCGGACAGTTCCATGATTTGCTCATCGTGCAGCGTGACGAACTCGTGCAGCGGTGGATCCAGCAGACGGATGGTTACCGGCTTTCCGGCCATCGCTTTCAGGATGCCCAAAAAATCCGATTTTTGATACGGCAACAATTTCATGACGGCCTTGCGGCGGGCTTCCTCGTTTTCCGCGAGAATCATTTCGCGGACATGCACGATGCGTTCCGGCTCGAAGAACATGTGCTCGGTGCGCGTCAGGCCGATGCCCTCGGCGCCGAACGCAATCGCCTGCGCCGCGTCAACCGGACGATCCGCGTTGGTGCGGACCTTGAGTTGCCGTGTGGCATCCACCCACGTCATGAGTTTCTTGTACCACTTGTTCCGCTCGGGCTCCGCCGGCACAACAGGCACCTTGCCGGAATAGACCAGCCCGTGGGAACCGTTCATCGAAAGCCAATCGCCTTCACGGATTACAACGTCCCCGACGGTGACGGTTTTCGCCGCCAGATCAATGTGCAACGCGCCGCAACCGACGATGCAACATTTGCCCCAGCCGCGCGCGACCAGCGCCGCGTGAGAAGTCATGCCGCCCTTCGCGGTCAGAATGGCCTCGGCGACGTGCATGCCATGGACATCCTCCGGCGACGTTTCATTGCGGACGAGGATGACTTTCTTGCCCTGTTTTGTCCATTCCGCAGCCTCATCGGCCGTCAACACAACCTGCCCGACGCCGCCGCCCGGACCCGCCGGAAGGCCTTTTGCGATGACTTTGGCGGTCTTTTCGGCCTTTGGATCGAGCATCGGATGCAGCAATTCGTCAAGTTGATCCGGCGCGACGCGCATGATGGCCGTTTTCCGGTCAATGAGTTTCTCTTCGCACATGTCCACGGCCATGCGGACCGCCGCCGTGCCCGTGCGTTTTCCGACGCGGCACTGTAGCATCCACAAGACGCCTTCCTCTATGGTGAACTCGATGTCCAGCATGTCCTTGTAGTGCTTCTCGAGCTTGGTGCGGATGCCGTCCAGCTGCTTGTACAGTTTCGGGTTGACTTCCTCGAGCGACTTGAGATGCTTGCTTTGTTCGGTTTTGGTGGATTTGTTCAAAGGGGACGGGGTACGTATGCCCGCAACCACGTCCTCACCCTGAGCGTTGACAAGCCATTCACCATAGAATTTGTTGTCGCCCGTAGCCGGATCGCGCGTGAACGCCACACCGGTTGCCGACGTTTCGCCCGTGTTGCCGAACACCATGGCTTGGACGTTGACCGCCGTCCCCCATTCTTCGGGAATGCGCTCGATTCGGCGATACTCCTTTGCACGTTTGCCGTTCCAGGATTGGAACACTGCCTTGATCCCGCCCCAAAGCTGCTCGGTCGCATCTTCGGGAAATGGCTTGCCGATGCATTTTTTGACGATGGCCTTGAATTCGCTGCACAGCGCCTTGAGATCCTCGGTGGTGAGATCGGTATCGAGCTTGTACCCCTTGGCCTTTTTGACGGCTTCCATGGCATGTTCCAGTTGGAGGCGTACCCCCTGTCCCTCGGCTGGTTCCAGTCCCGCGGCCTTTTCCATCACGACATCGGCATACATCATAATCAGGCGGCGGTATGAATCGTACACAAACCGTTCATTCTTCGTTTTTTCGATGAGACCCGGAATGGTCTTGGGGGTCAGGCCGACGTTGAGCACCGTGTCCATCATGCCCGGCATGGATCGGCGCGCACCGGATCGAACCGAAATCAACAAGGGATTCTTCGGGTCGCCGAATTTCTTCCCCATGGCCCTCTCGACCTTGGCCAATGCCGCGTTGACCTCCGCGGTAAGCGACGCGGGCAATTTCTTGTTGTTCTTGTAATACTCGGTGCACATTTCGGTGGTAATCGTGAAACCGGCCGGCACTGGAATGCCCAAGTTGCACATCTCGGCTAGATTCGCGCCCTTGCCGCCGAGCAGGTTTTTCATTTCGGCTTTGCCGTCGGATTTGCCGGCGCCAAAGTAATAGACATTCTTCTTCGCCATGGTGGTGCTCTCCTTCGTTTTTCGGGTTATCCTGCGACTACACAGGCTTCTTGTGTTTTGCATTCCGCTAACAAACGGTCCCCCATTTTACTAAACACGTCCGATAGCAATCAATGCCGCCATGGAAATATTCGAAAATTACCGCTGTAATTTTGCTTAATATACTATTAAATTAGCGCTGTAAAAATATCAAACGGCGCAAGTTGACCGTGTACCGTCCGCCGGCATCGCCGTTTATTTTAAGAAAGAGCGCCATCGTCTTGACCTTGCCGCGCCAGTAGGAATTGGCCGAGAGTGGCTCCAGCGCCGGATGGATGACGCTGGATCGCCAACGGTGGAACGGCCACCAGCCGCCCTGTTTCCACACATCCTGTTCACTTGCCCACAAGAAGACCATGGCGTAATCGGGCGTGCGGCCCTGTTCGTCCACCACGGAATGTTCCAGGATGGCGGATCCGGCGGTGCGTGTGTCCAGCGCGACATCATCGCAGCGTATCAGCGGCTGGTTGCCCTGGATTTCAATCGTAATGCCGTCGCTTGACTGCACATGTTTGTCCCCGAAGTATTTCCAAGCCTCTGCGTTTGGCAGCGGCGCGGTAAAATCGTAGGACAAGACGGCCGGGTTTTCCGGCGTCTGTATATAGACAGTTGGCCGCGCAAGGTATTTCCAGAAAAAATTATCCTCGTGAGTGACAATTTTTTCATTGGATTTACTATAGCGCTCCAGTTTTTCGGGAATATACATTGCCCGTTCGCGAGGCGGCGGCTGAAATGAAAAGCCGAATTCCACCGCGCGATACACGATGCCCAAGGAGGACCATGTGCCTATCACAAGTGCCCCTATCAGGATTCGCCTGCGGATCGTCGCGTATTTCCCCTCCGGTGCGCGGATAGCCGTAGCCAAACAAACCAGGAAGACGAGTTGGCTGGGAATGATGACTTTCGTCGTGAAATCGCTGTACACGCCCAGACGATACCATGGCGCAAGGATAAACACGGCCAGCGCGCCGTAAAACCAGAGTCGGCCCGGGCGATATTCGTTGCCCCGCATGCCGGGTGCGGCAATCGCATAAACGCCGAAAGCCGACAGGTAATACAACAGCAAGTAAGACCATGTCTTACCCACATCCTGAAACGTCCACAGCCAACTGCTCGGTATGTCGGATTCGACGGATTTGTAATAGAAAATGAAGGAAAAAACGAGGAGAGGGCCTACAACCGCGTTACCCAAAGTGAATAAACGCCTTCCGCGGGTGTGAATGGTTGCCATCAGCAGCACGGGAATGGTTCCGAGGGTAACGAAGATCGAACAGATGGGCAGTATCGAGGCAAGCAGAAAAGAACGTTCGAGCGTCTTTCGGCGCAGCGCGTCGTGGAGCACGATGAAAATCAGCACCCATGCCGGTAAGACGTGATTGGGACCGTCGAACAAAAAGGAAAGCATTCCGTAGAACCGGTAGAAAACGCCGCCCATGATTGTCTGGCCGTCGGGTGTGAGAAGAGAAAAATTGGCGGACCAATGCGCCATCCAGCCGCGCCCGATGGACCACCAGAAACCGCCGGTAAGATAATCAAGCCATGAAATGTCCTGCGTGCCGGGAAGCGGCGTCGTGTAGAGGTAACCGATGATGTCAACTCCAGCAAACAGGAGGAACATGAGGGCGAAACGCAGGCGAAAAGTTCCGATCAGGCGCAAAAACCAAATGACGGCGAGCAAAACGCCAATCGAATGCCATGCGTAGGTGAACAGATAGGCGGCGTTCCATCCAAAAAGACGTCCCACAACGGCCGGTGGCAGGAAATAGGCCCAGTAATGGCAAAGTCCCGGGAAACGCGTGCCCGGACTTGGATAATCGCTGATGGCGCCGGGTGGCCAAGGGTTCTCGATCAGACTGCGGAGAATCCCGTCATAGGCCATGTAGTCCGAAAACCGGAACGTGAACCCCCCAATGCCCGTGCAGGCCACAAGAAACGCCACCAGACCCGCCAAGAGGAAGATACGGAAAAACAAATCCTCGTCGCTGTAGGACGCATCGGGAGGCGGCCGGTCGCCGCGGGCGTCGCGGGCCCATGCCACCGCCCGCTTGGCGCTGTAAAAGAACAAACCAATAAAGGCGGCGGAAAACGCGATGGCGAGGGAGAGACGAAACCACCCCAGAATGAAAATCAAAATCGGCGCGCCCACGTACAAGAGCGACGCCGCCTCGAGGATCGCCACGCCCTTGGGCCCTTCGATCGCGCTTACCCAATGGCTTGGCCGGGTTGGGCCGGGCGCCGGTTCGGGATTTGTTGTCTTAGACGCGCTTTCGCTCATTTTTCCCCATTGACGTCTTTACCGATTGATTTTGGGCGCTGTCATGGCGTCCGAAGTATCCGCAGGAATAAATACAGAAGAGATAACCATTCCCGCGGCGAACCCACAGGCAGAAAAAAACGGGCCGGATATTGCCGAAATGTTTGCGCATAGGCGACACGCATGAAATAAACGGCCAGATAAGGCCAAGTCAGGGGTAGTGAACAGATAAATTCACAATGTTTCCGAAGCCATGGAAAATGAACAAACAAATCAAATAGTTTGTGCAGATTCTCAATCTTGCGCTGTTCGAGGGGCGATTGAAATGTGAAGACCGAATTTCGCCTCACGGAAGGATTTACGGGTTTGCCGGGCGACAAAAAACCATGATCCACGGCGTATTGGTAAATGGGCGTGCCCGGCCATGGATAGATTAGATTCGCCATCGAGGAGGAAGCCCCCATTTGAATGTTGAGATCGAGTGTCTTGAGATCCACTTCGAAACTGTTTTCCACAGGCATTCCAAGCATGTTTAACAAGACTAGCCGTATGCCGTGCGCCTTGGTCCTTTCCGCGGCTTGCAGTATCAAGTTATTGGACAAGTTTCGGTTCAAGACTTCGTTGGCAACGCGTTCATCACCGCATTCGATCGCCAACATCACCAGAATCAACCCGGCCTGCTTGAGCGCAACAATCGTTTCTTCCGTAAAATACTCGGGACGCCCGGTGCAGCCAAAGGGCACGCCCACACGTTCCCGGTAAAGTGTGCTGAATTCCTCGATCCATCCCGGCGGTCGAAGAACAAAATTGTCATCCGGGAAACCGGTAAACAACAAGGGATACCGTGCTTTTACCGAGCATATTTCATCCACCACGGCGCGTGGAGAACGATGGCGGACCGAGGGGGTTTCTCGCGGGTAGAGTTCGCGGTAACGGACGTTGAAGCAATAGGTGCAGGAATACGGGCATCCGCGCGAAGCCATGAAAAGTTTGCCACCGAGTGAACCTTGAAACGGGTCCCCGTCATAGACAACGCTGTGATTGGGCGGTGGCAGGGCGTCGAGGTCGTGAACCAAGGGCATCAACGTGTTTTTATGAATACGGCCCTTGTGCCGAACCCAAAAACTCGGCGTCTCCCAATAGGCTTCATGCCCCTCGAGGCGCCGGCAAAACTCGACAAAAGCCATTTCGCCCTCGCCGATACATACCGCGTCGCAATCGGGATCCTCCTCTATCATTTCGGGCGAAAATGTCGGGTGAATGCCGCCAAACAGGGCCAGAAAAGAGAATTCCCTCTTCAGTTCGCGATTCAGGGCGACATGCCCCGGATAATCATGCGACATGATGCTGTAGCCAATGATATCCGGCTGAAAGGTTCGAATAAGTTCTCTCAAGCCTTTGCGTCCCAAACGCAAAGCGACGGCGTAGCGTACCTCATGGCCGTTGGCAATCAAAGCGCCGGCCAACCACGCGATGCCCAACCGGGACATCTTGCTGTATTCTGCCGAAAGGAACAAAATTCTCATGATCGCGCATACCTCGTGTAACGCCGTTCCTTCACGGCGGTTATTCGGGGCAAAATCATGCCGCAAGTTTGCCACAGCGGACTTTGGCATTCAAAAAGCCGCAAAGAGGACCATGGCGGCATTGCGGTAAACACGCACGGTGTGACATCATGCAAACAATGAATCTTGCCCGTCGTAACGTACGCACTCAGCGGGAGCAGTCATAAATGTGCATGATTCGGAAAACCGTTGCCGTGTGCCCAGAATGCGCGCGCGAGGTGGAAGGCCGCGTCGTGCGCGAAGGCGAAACCGTTTACTTACTTCGCGAATGCCCCGATCATGGTTCGTATCGGCTTTGCGTGTCGAATAACGGGGCGTCGTATGCGGATTTCGACCGTTTCTATTGCGAGGTCCTTGGCAAGGGACAACCCGCCGAGAAAATCGCAAACATCTGGATTGTCGGGAGCGCCTCGTGCCAGATGTTATGCCGCTACTGCAACGCCGACATGCGCCAACCGGCTTTCGAAGACATGACCCTCGACGATTTGAAGCAAATCCTGGACGAGCATGGCCATGTCAAACTGACGTTTTCAGGGGGCGAACCCACGCTGCATCCGCATGTGTTCGATTTTTTCCGCGAAGCGGCGCGCCGCGGCGTGGCGGCCCAACTGGCCACCAACGGCGTCACGCTGGCGTCGCTGGACTTTTGCAAAAAGTTGATCGAGGCGGGGGTAACGGATGTCCGGATCACGGTGGATTCCCTGAATCGTGAACAGACGCAACTTCTGGGATCGGAAGCGTTCCATGAACCGAAGATCCGCGCGCTGGAGAACCTGCAGGCCTTGAACGTTCCCACAACCTTGTCGGTGACGGTTCTCCGGGATATCAATGAGGACCAAGTAGCGGCCTGCATAGACTTCGCTCACGACAAACCGTTCATTCGCGCCGTTTCCGTCAACGGATTCACGTGGTCGGGGGGCGGGCGTTCGCTCGACCGATCGCACGTGATGATGCCGGATGAAATCATGGATTTGATTTACGCGCGATATTCCACCCCCGCCAGCCGCCGCGAAGATTACCTTACATTTCAAAAGGCGCTTTTTTCCCTCATGCAGATCATGGGCATGCGGCTGTGTCTCTACACGCAGCTCATGGTGTTCGTCCGGACCCGGCAGGGCATGGCGCCCATTACCGAATTTCTCCACATGAGACGACTGAATCGGGCGATGAAAAGGTGGGAGCGGCTCGCCTCTTCGGGACGCTTCGTGCAGGCCGTGGCCATGGGCCTTGCCTTGACGTATGCGTTGCGGGCCAAATCTTTTACAATCATCCCGCACATCGCGCGGATGTTTCTGGCCAACCTGTTGCGCGTTTCCGCCCGGAACACGCCCTCGAAGTTTCTGAGCCTTTCGATCAACACCAGTTGTTCGGTCCTGAACTGGGATCGCGCGGTCGCGGATCGTTGCATGAGCAGTTTTCTTATACGAATGAACGGCGAGGTTCGCTTGGGCGTCAGCACAAATTCGGTAATGGAACGCGAAAGAAAAGAAGTCGCCGCGACGATCGCGAAATAGTTTCTTTGTCCGCAACTTCTGTGCATGGCACACAGAAGTTGCGGACAAAGAAATCATATCCTTGATTGAGGCATTGCGGCTGAGCCGCGTTAGGTGAAAGGGAAACGTCTAATGACCCGAAATGGAAAGATCATGGGCGCATGCTTGGTCGTTATTTGTTTGGCGCTGGGGGTATCAGGCTGGCGCTATCTGTGGAATGGAACGTGTCCTTTCCGGAGACAAGACTCCGCCCCGCGTCCGGCGGTTGCAATCCCAACTGCTCCCGATACGGATTCCACGGCCGCCATCGCAACGCCTGGCGACGCGGAACGATCTCCCGGCCGCTCCAATGTGATTTGGATCGTGCTCGACGCCTGCCGCGCCAAGAACCTGTCCTGTTACGGCAATTCGCGTCCCACATCGCCCGTCATGGACGCGCTTGCCCAGCGCGGCGTCCTTTTCGAAAAGACCTTTTCCCAAAGCACCGGCACCTGTTTTTCCGTGCCATCCTACATGACGGGGCGTTATTTCCCCGTGTCGTGCTTGAGCGATCGGTTTTCCCGCGCCGTGGTGCAGCGCACACCGCCTGCGCACGAGGTCCTTGTGGCGGACACCCTGCGGGCCAATGGCTACCACACCGTCATGTTCAACGCGCATCCTATGTTCGATGCGACGGACCGAATGGGGCAATCGTTCGACGAATTCATCAAATTGCCGTGGGCTATCGGCATAGGCGGCGTGCCCACGCTGGCGCAACTGAACGAAAAGATCTTTGCATGGCTCGATACACGGCCCGACAAGCCGTTTTTCGCCTACGTCCATGCCATGGATACCCATTTCCCGATTATCCTGTCGCCGCCCGACGATCAATGGATCGATCCGCGCTATGCGCTGGACAACTTGGCGCCCGTGGATTTCGCGCAATCGTACGTCCGGCGGGACGGACAGCCGTTCACCGCGGACGATCGCGCCTATCTCGAAGCGTTGTATGACGGCGCCATCCACTATTCGGACACCCAGATCGGAAGACTGATCCAGCATCTCGAAGAGATCAAGGCGCTGGACAATACCATCATCGTTATCGGTTCCGACCACGGGCAGTCGCTTGGAGAAGACGGTTTCTTTGTCGGACATTCCAAAAATCTCTCCTACGACGAACTGTTGGAGGTGCCGTTCATCATGGCCGGCCCCGGCGTTTCCGGCGGAAAACGGATCGGCGCGCTTGTTGAAAACGTGGATATCGCGCCCACGTTGCTGGAACTCTTGGGAATCGCGTCAGACGCCCGGTACGACGGGAAAAGTCTTGTTCCATGGATAAACGGCGTCGCGAAAGATCCACCGCATGAATTTGTGTTTGCCGCTCCGGATCGCGGCTTCTACGACGGGCCTTATTCATTCATGATCCGAAACGGCGAATACCGGTATCAGGAATCGCTGGACGGCAATGAGGCACATTTATGGCGCATGCCGTACAACTATGCGGCGCCGGAGGATCTGATTGGCGCGAGGCCGGAACAGGCCGCTGCGCTGCGCAAGCGGTTGAACGCGACTTGGGGGGGATATTGGCGGGACTATCTCCAATTGCCCCAAGTGGCCGTGACGCTCGACGCGGCATGGATTGCGCCGTTTTGCGTGTCCGGCGGTCCCGTTGAAGGCAGCGTGATACTGCCCGTCAAATCGCCGCGCCTCCGAACGGACAACAAGTGGGCCTGTACGGATGGGGCCTTGTGGTGTTCATGCGCCGAAGAGGAATGCCCCGTTTTGCAGGTGCGTTTCCCCGTACCGCCGGGAACCTATAACGTGCATATCAAGATCCTCAACGATTCTTCGCATGAAGGCCGCCCGGCCTCGGCGGTTCTTGTGAAAATGCGGGGAGAAACCGGGGCCGTCATGATACAGAAGGCCGACGCCCCGCCGGATCAGGCGCGCTTCGAGGCGATTGCCGCGGGCTCCTACGATGCCGGCGACGGCCTGTTCGAGTTTACCCTAGCCGGCGCCGACCGCGAACACTGGGCCTGCGTGCAGAAAATCATTCTGACGCCGGCCTCGCTTTCGGAATCCCCGGGCGGAAAACTGGCCGCGGAAAAACTGGACCCCGAACCTTTTCAGAAGGTCAAAGCCGCCGATGAGGCGCTGCGCGCGCTGGGCTATTTCTGAACCGGTTTCCGCGTGTTTGTCGTGCCCATTCCCGTGTTTTACAGGCGATTGCCGCTACGGCTATACTCGCGCCGAACGGGCAGGGAGTGATACCGCGCGTGAGAATACTTTTCTTGTCGGCCGAATTGAATCGAATGCCCCGGCTGGGCATTTCGTCGCTGGCGGCCTGTCTTTCCGCCGACGGCCATGAGGTCCGGCATGCCGTGGCCGCGCGTCTTGGGAAAAAACGGTTGCGGGATCTCATGCGGACCTTCAAGCCGGATATCGTCGGCTACAGTATCATGACGTACGATTATGCATCTCATGTGGCGCTCAACCGCGAATTGAAAAAGGAATTTCGCTTTCGGGCCGTTTTTGGGGGCATTCATCCGACGTTTTTGCCCGAAATGATTGACGACGATCCGGAATGCGACGCGATCTGCATCGGCGAGGGAGAATGGGCGCTGGCCGAATTTTGCCGGCGTATTCAGGAAGGCGGGGCCTACTGGCAAACGCCGAATTTTTGGGTGCGGCACGATGGCGTGATTCACCGCAACCCCTTGCGTCCGCTGGCCACGAGCCTCGATGCATTCCCTGTTCCCGACCATCGCGTTCTGTACGAGGGCGATCCCTATCTGGCCCGGCTGGGATGGAAGATATTCATGGCTTCCCGTGGATGCCCCCATGCGTGTTCCTATTGCTTCAACGCCCAATGGAATCGGATTTACCGGGGCTGCCGGCCCGTCGTGCGCCATCGCGCCCCGCATGCGGTGATTGACGAAATTTGCGCCGTGAAAGAACGTTATCCGCTTCGGGCCGTCGGGTTTTGCGACGACGATTTCGCGTTGAAACCGGAAGGCTGGATGGAGGCGTTCTGCGCGGAGTACCGCGATCGCGTAGGACTGCCGTTTGGATGCACGTGCCGGCCGGAACACGTGACGGACGAACTCATCGGACTGCTCAAGGCCACGGGGTTGTGCGCCATGTGGATAGCGGTCGAGTGCGCCGACGAACGCGTCGCCAACGAAGTGCTTCGACGCAATCTGAAAAATGAGCAAATATTGAGAGCCACGGAAGTCGCCAAGAAACATGGCATACGCCTGTTCCTGTTCAACTTGGTGGGCATTCCCGTTGAGAATAGTTTTGAGACCGATCTCAAAACCCTGGACTTCAATGTCGCGGTGCGTCCGACCTATTCGCTGGCGACGCTCCTGTATCCGTGGCCCGGCACAAACATTTACGACTATGCCGTCGAGCATGGATTCCTGTCCCCCGGGGAACGATTGTCTCCATCGGTGCGTCGTTTTTCCGTTTTTTCTTTCCGTTCGCCCGCTGAAAAACGAAAAATAGAGAATCTGCACAAGTTGTTCGATTTCTTTGTGCGTTTCCCGTGGCTACGCAAGCATTGTGAATCCATTTGTTCGTTGCCTCTCTCGTGGATTTATCTCGCGGTGTACCTGGTGTGGCAGGCGTATGTGATGGCGGTCAAGCAATGGCCGCCCCGTGCTTCCCTGCCCGTCCGCTCGATTCGCGAGCACCTGACCAATGCCCGTTTGATGCTGCGTCTGTTTCGGACCCCATAACCCAAGGGCCGCCTGATGGCTGCATTGCATATAGCGCTGGTAAATGCAGGACGCGTCGAAAAAGTGACGGCGTTCACGCCGCCGTTGGGACTTTTATACCTTGCGGCGTATGTACGGCAGCATCATCAGGCGGATATCACCATCCTGGATCAACGCGCCGCCGATTGGACCCATGAGGAAACCGTCTCGCAAGTTGTCGCACTGAAGCCCGATATCGTCGGGGTGCGTTGCGTCACGGGCGCGCATCGGGGTCTGCATATTCTGTCACAAGGGATCAAGCAGGCGCTGCCGGATTGCCTTGTTGTCCTTGGAGGGCCGCATGTTTCCGCATTCGGCGAAACACTCTTGGATTCCACGCTGGCCGATATGCTGGTGCGTGGAGAAGGTGAAATAACCTTCGACAGCATCCTCCAAGCCTTCCAGGACAACAAAGACTACAGCCGGATTCCCGGCCTGATTTGGCGCCATGAAGGAGAGGTCATTACCAATCCGGGACAGCCGCCGTTTATCGGGGAGTTGGATAGCCTTCCGTTTCCGGCCTATGACTTGATTGACATTCGCCGGTATTGGCGTCTGCCGACCCAATGTTTCTTTCCGCTTCTGCGCAATTACATTGCGCTGTTTACCAGCCGCGGATGCCCATGGCAGTGCAACTATTGCCACAACATTTTCGGAAAAAATTACCGTGTCCATTCCGCCGAACGGGTCGTGGACGAGATTGAGCACTATGTCCGCGCATACGGCGTCAGCGATCTCGAATTGGTGGACGACTGCTTCAACCTGTCCGCCGATCGCGTCATGGAAATCGCGGATTTGATGGGACGCCGGAACATCAAAGTGCGCACGGCGTTTCCCAACGGACTGCGAACCGATATTCTTCGCAACGACACGGCGGATGCGCTTGCCGCGATGGGCGCATGGTACAGCGGATGCGCGCTGGAATGCGGTTCGGATCGCCTCCAGAAAATGATCGGAAAAAACCTGAACCTGCCGCGTTTTCTCGAGGGAGTGGAAATGCTGGTCCGGCGGGGCGTTTTTACCACGGGTTTTACCATGATCGGGTTTCCGACGGAAACGGAGGCCGAAATGCGCATGACTGTTGATACGGCATGCGCTTCGATGCTCCATTCAACGTTTTTCTTTTACGTGACGCCGTTTCCGGGAACCGAACTCTACCATCAGGCCATGCGATGGAAGCCGGATCGCATGAAGGCCGTGAATTTCGATGAAAGCCTTACGTTCTTCACCGGGGATGCCATCGTGAATTTGTCCGAAATGCCCGATGACCTGTTTTACGGCTTTGCGCAGAAGGCATATCGGAAATTTTACCTCAATCCGGGACGCATCGGGCGAATCATCCGCGATACGCGATCGAAGCGCACATTGCCAATCCACGCGCTCATCTTCGGCGACTACTGCACGCGCGATTTTCGATTGCGGCGTTGGCTGAATATCTGAGTGTCGCATCTTGACAACGTTGAACACCGAACGGGATACTTGACGCTGGTCATTGGGAGTGTCGGACATAATGAGAGATTTGATCATCCTTGGCGGCGCAGGCGGGATGGTGGTGCTGTATCAGGATTTGCGCGAGGTGTATCCGGGCATCAAAGTCGCGATCCTGGATGAACGGTCCGAGGCGGAAACGGCGGTAGTCTGCAAGGATACGCTGCCGGTCATTCGCGATTGGGACTTCGGGCCGGCCCGCCGTTTTTACGGACTGGACGATTCCGCCTTCCAAAGTTTCCTGCCCACATTCACGTATCCGAGGGTCAAGAAACTGCTGGTCGAGAAGGCGCTGGCGCGCGGGTTGACGCCCGCACCGACGTTTGTGCATCCCGCGGCCAAGATTTATGGGGAGATTTCGTGCGGCGTAGGCGGGTTCATCACGATGGGCACCTGGATTGCCTCCGATGCGCGCATCGGAAATTATGTCTGTGCGGGTTCGCCGAGCGTCATCGGGCACGACGTGGACATCGGCGATTATTGTACCATCGGCACCAACTCCGCGCTACTGGGATTCGTCACGCTGGGCGAAGGCGTGCAAGTGTCTCCGGGCGCCATTATCCGGACCGGCATCAAGGTGGCCCCTTGGGTCATCATCGGTATCCAGGCGGCCGTTGTGTCGGATATTGTCAAGGAAGGGATTACCGTCGGCGGCGTGCCCGCAAAAGAATTGAAATCGCGCAAGAGCGGGCCGATTCCGATGGATCGCTTTCGTCCGCCGGAGACATAATTTGTGAATGTCTTTCTCGTCAGCCTCGGCGAGTACCTGAAGACGGCGCCGTCCACGCCGCCGCCCGTCGGCATCCTATCGTTGGCGGCATGGGCGCGCGCCAAAATCAAAGGGCTGCGCATCACGCTTCTTGATCAGCGGCTTGAGCGCATCAATCATCACGAGGTGGCGCGGCGCATCATTCAGGCGCGGCCGGATGTCGTCGGCATTTCGTATATGACGTCGGCGGACACGTTCGTTCCCGGAATTACCAAGGCCGTCCGCGATGCACTACCCGGTTGCACGATTCTCTTGGGCGGTTCGCATCCGGCGGCGGTACAGGCAGCGGCCATTGAGGGCACGCAGGCCGATGCGCTGGTTGCGGGCGAGGGCGAAATCGCCTTTGAAATGATCCTGCGCGCGATCCAGGAAGGGGAGACATTCGAACATGTGCCGGGACTTTATCGCCGACTTCCCGACGGGTCGGTTGTGCGTAATCCCGGCGAATTGCCTATCGTGCAAAATCTGGACGAACTGCCCTTTTTGGCTTACGACCTACTGGATGTGCCGCGGTACTGGACCGTCTATTCTCAGTCCCCGATCCCGCCGCCGCAGAAGCAAATCGTTCTGTCGTCGAGCCGCGGCTGCCCGTTTCCCTGCATCTTTTGCCATAAAATTTTCGGAAAGACCTTCCGCGGGCAAACGCCGGAACGACTCGTGGACGAAATGGAGTATCTGCAAAAAAAATACGGCGCGGAACGTTTCGATTTCATTGATGATGCTTTTATTCAGGATAATGAGCGCGTGTACCGTTTTAGCGAGGAGGTCAATCGCCGTAATCTACGCGTCAAATTGACGATGCCGAACGGTCTCCGCACGGATGCGCTTACACAAGAAATCGTGGACGCCATGGTGGCGGCCGGATTGCGCTCGTGCGCGTGCGCGTTGGACGCGGGCTCCCCGCGCATACAGAAACTGGTCCGCAAGGGACTGAACATTCAGCGTTTTCTCGACGGGGTCGAAATGATGGCCCGTCATCGCGTGTTCACCTATGGATTCATGATGTTCGGTTTCCCGACCGAAACCGCCGAGGAAATGCAGATGACGATCGATATTTCCCGGAAATCGCTGTTGCACATGGCCTTTTTCTTCAAGGCCACGCCATATCCGAATTCGGGATTGTACGATTTGGCTATGCAACTATGCCCGGAACGCATGCAGAACCTCGATTTCACGAATCATGACGTCTACTACAATCCGGTCGTCAACCTGTCCGCCGTGTCGGACGAGGAACTCCTCTATTACCTGCGCAAAGCCACGCGGGTATTCTTTGGGAATCCGGTTCGGCTGTTCCGTTTCACCCGCGACTGTCCGCATCCGTTCCGTTTCCTGCAATTCTTCCCAGGCGCCATCCAGCAATCATTCAGCCGGAAACGCGGCCGTTTCCGTCATCCGGTGCATTATCCCGAAGGTCCCTCCGGCTTATGAGCGCCGCGTTGCGCATTGTCCTAATCAACGTGGGCCGGCGGGAACAAACGCCGGCATTGACGCCGCCGCTGGGTCTGCTCTACCTTGCCGCGTATGTGAGACGTCATCTAGACGTGGACATCACGATTCTGGATCAGCGCGAAGCCGATTGGCCGGACCCTGATCTGGTTTCCCGAGTGGCTGAACTTGAACCGGACATCGTGGGCATGCGTTGTCTGACGGGCGCGCATCGCGGACTGCGCGTCCTGACACAAGGCATTCGGCAGGCGCTTCCCAAGGCGCTCTTGGCGCTGGGCGGGCCGCATGTGTCGGCCTTTGGCGCGGTCATTCTGGATCATACGGCCGCCGACATGCTGGTGGCGGGCGAAGGGGAGCGAAGTTTCCTGCATATCGTGCAGACGTTTTTGGACAACCGGGATTACAGCGGCATTCCCGGTTTGATTTGGCGCAGTCCAGACAGCGGGATTGTTTCCAATCCGGGCCACGGGCCCATCGTCGAGAATCTCGACGACCTCCCGTTTCCCGCCTATGATCTGATAGACATCCGCCGGTATTGGGCCAACTCGACGCAAGTCTTTTTCCCGATGCTGCGAAAATACATCGCGATGTTCAGCAGCCGGGGGTGTCCATGGCATTGCTCCTATTGCCACAATATTTTCGGGAAAAAATTCCGTTTCCATTCCGCCGAACGCGTCGTGGACGAAATCGCGCATTATGTCAAGACCTTCGGCGTGGAAGATGTGGACTTCATGGACGACAGTTTTAATTTCGCCCCGGAACGCGTGGCGGCTATCGCCGACTTGCTTGGAAAACGGGGCGTCAAAGTCAACGTCGCGTTTCCGAACGGAATGCGGACGGATATCCTAACGCAAGAAACGGTGGATGCCTTGGCGGACATGGGCGCGTGGTATAGTTCGTTTGCGCTTGAATCCGCATCGGAACGCATCCAGAAACAGATCGAAAAGCACCTCAACATACCGCGCTTCATCCAAGGGGTCGAGATGGCCGTGCGTCGTGGAATTCTGGCCACGGGTTTCACGATGATAGGATTTCCGGGCGAAACACTCGAAGAAATGCAACTGACGGTGGACACCGTATGCGCATCGAAACTCCATTCGGCGTTCTTTTTCTATGTGACGCCGTTTCCGGGCACGGAATTGTACCGCCAGACCTTGCGCGACATGCCCGAACGGCTCCGGAACATGAATTACGACGACAGTTTCAGCTACTTTACGTTCGATGCCGTGTCGAATTTGTCAACCGTTCCCGACCCTGTTTTTTTCCGCTTCGCCGATAGGGCGTATCGGAAGTTTTACCTGAATCTGCGACGGATCGCCCGCATCGTCCGCGATACGCGATCGCGGCGCACGTTGCCGATGCACTTGCTCTATATCGGCGATTACTGCACCCGTGATTTGGCTGTGCGCCGTTGGCTCGGCAAGCGCATTCCGATAGAATCCGGCCTGCTGGGAAAAAGACGACGGTAACTGTCGCGGCGATCAGAATCCATGGCGATGCGTGACGGTTGTGTAGCCTACCCTTTCAGCGCGCCGATCGTGATCCCGCGGGTCAACTGCCGTTGCAGAAGCATGTAGACAAGCAGCGTCGGCAGCATCACGATCACCAATCCCGCGAACATCAACCCGAAATCGTTCTTGTACTGAGCCTGAATGCTCACGCTGGCGAGGCCGAGCGGCAAGGTCTTCTTCGCCGAGGCATTTACGAAGACCAACGCAAACAAATACTCGTTCCAAAGGCCGAGGAAATTGAAGATGGCCGCAGTGACGATGCCGGGCTTGCCGAGCGGCAACATGACATGCCAGAAAACACGGTATTCGCCCGCGCCGTCCATGATCGCCGCCTCGCGCAATGCGCCGGGCAGCGACTTGAAGAACCCGGTGAGCACGAGAATCGTGAAGGGCAGGCTCAGCGCGATGTAAAGAACCGTCAATCCGAAAAGGGAGTCGTGCAACTGGACTTCGTAACCGAACGGGACCGTAAAGCGCGTCAGGAACCGCGACATTTCCGTGAACTGGAAAAACAACGGCACCAGCACGAGTTGCGCGGGGATCATCATGCCGCTGATGAAATAAAGGAACAGCAGGCGGCTGCCGCGAAACGGGAATCGGGCCAAAACATAGGAAGCCATCGCCGACAGGGTCAGTACGCCGGCCAGCGAGGCGCCGGTCACGATGACGCTGTTGAAAAAGAAACTGCTGAAATGCGACTTGACCCATGCCGAGGCGAAATTGCTCCGGGCCGCGTCCCATGGGGCGGGAACGGCGGGATTGTCCGCGTGGGGCGAACCGGCAATCAACCACGGCAATCCAAAGGGATTCTCGAATATTTCCTGCGAACTGCGCAGGGAATTCATGAACACCCACGCCAGGGGCAGCACAACCGCCAGGAGCCACGCCAGCAGCGTGGCGTGGAGGACCGCGGTGCGGAGTCTGGTTAGTATGGACATGGGTTTGGATTCCGGAAGGATGAAAAATGAAGAATGAAGAAACTTCGATTATGGACACAAGCACAATGAGGCGATCCGGTTCTGGAAGCATGGAAAGGCCGCATCAGTATTCCAGCGCCTCCCTGCGCGACAGGCGCAACGTCAAGAGCGTCGCAAAAAACACCAGCACGAACAGCAACACAGCCACGGCCGATCCGTATCCCACGTTGTATTCCGTGAACACCTTCTGATAAAGCAGCGTGGCGAGGACATGCGAGTCCTTCGTCGGCCATTGGTTTTCCATGACCCAAATGGCATCGAAAAACTTCAGCGAACCGATCACGAGAAACACAAGCCCGACCGTGAACACTTCGCGAATCAGGGGAAATGTGATGTGGCGGAACTGGGCGAAGGACGACGCCCCATCGAGCGTCGCCGCCTCGTAGAAGGTCTCCGGGATGTTTTCCATTGCCGCCAGAAACAGCACCATGTAAAACCCGGTCGCGGTCCAGACCATCATGGGCACGATCGAGTAAATGACGTATTTCGAGTCCACGAAGGGAAAGGGAAGCGTCCAACCCGCCGGCCACGGAATGCCGATGACCGCCAGCGCGTCTCTCAGATGGAACAGCAGGCCGTTGATTACGCCGAAATTCGTCGTGCTGTACAGGAGCACCCAAAGCAAGGCGATGGCCACCGACGCAATCACGTTCGGGAAGAAGAACGCCACACGAAACAGCGCCGCGCCCCGCACGCGCCGGTGCAACACGGCGGCGAAGAACAGCGCAAGCAGCAGGGTCAACGAACCGCCCGCCGCCATAAGAAAGAGGTTGTGTTTCAACGCGGTCAGAAATAACTCACTGTCGCGGAAGAGTGTCGCGAAGTTCTTCAGGCCGACGTAAACCGGCGTCGAGAGGCCGTCCCACCGGCGCAGGCTGTATCCGAGCGCGCGCACACCCGGTAGGGCCACAAAGACGGTGAACAGGATCAATGCCGGCGCGAGGAACGTTGCGATGAAGATGCGCTGTTCTCCCCGTTTTTTCATGGCTGTTCTCCGAACCGGACTGGGTCGTAAGGGACATGGGGCGGAATGATCGCGTCCGGATTGGCGCATGCCGCCGCGATGCCGTCGTCGAGCCGACGGCAGAACTGTTCCGGCGTGGATTCGCCGCGCAACAGGGCCGACAGCGACGGTTGCATAACCTCCTGCGTCCATTCGAGGAATAATGCGTCGGCCCGCACCGAAAAAATGCCCGGCGCGTTGTCCATCATATCGAGAACCGATTGCAGTGCCGGACTGACCGCCGACCGGGGCGTAGCGCCGCGCATCGGGGAGATGACGCCGATGCTCGCGCCCATGTCCGGCGCGTTGATCGGCGAGACCAGATAACGCGCGAAATCCTGTGCCTCCTCGGGAAATCGCGCATCGGCCGGGACGAAGATCCACTCTGCGCCCATGCCGTTGAAGAGGTTCGGGTTGCCCTTGCCGCCCTCGACGGCGGGCACGTTGAAACAACGCATCTCGAAACCGGGCGGGGTGCTGTTTTTCATCTCGTTTTCGAGCCAGATTCCGCACCAGATCATCGCCGCATGACCGTTGACGAACTGAAGCTGGCTTTCCGTGTGCGTCATGGCCATCGCGCCCCGTTGAAAGTGGTTCCGGGCCATTTCCTGTGTGAGCCGCGCGGCGTGCACCACGTCCGGGTGCGAGAAGGCCCCCGGTTCGAACAAGTTGATCCGGTTGATCGCGGCAAGCCCGCCGCACCGTTGTATCAGCGTGACGAATGTAAACCAGCCGTAGTTCGGATACTTCCCCTGAAACGCAATCGGTTCCACCCCGGCCATCCGAATCGCGCGGCAAAGCGCGTCGAACTCGCGCCACGTCTTCGGGACCGTCCAGCCGTGCCGGCGAAACATGCGCGCGTCGTACCAGCAGGCCCACGCGCCGAACGCGCTCGGTAGCGCGTACACCTTGCCATCGCTCGTGAACATATCCAGGGTGCCCGGAATGAACAGGTCACGCCACCGTGTGGCGGTTCCGTAAGCGGGCTTTTCGAGCGCCGCGTTGAAATCGCGCAATTTCCCGTCCGCGATCAACATCCACACCGGCAACCCCAGCATGAGAAAGAGATCCGGCGGATCGCCCCGCAACAGCCTCGGCTTGATCTTCTCCGCCACCCGCGGATCGCCCCAAAGTTCCACCCGCACGTGGTCGCCCGCATGTTCTTCCGAGTATTTCCCGGCGACTTTCCGGTGCCATTCGATTCCATATCCCCCCTCGAATACCGCCGCTTCGACGATCTTCATGTCGCCGGCACCCACGGGAATGCGCCGAAGCGCATCGCATCCGCACAGCGCGAACGCAAGGCAGGCTGCGCCCATGACGGCCCTAATTCGCATCGGTCCCATGAAATGGGATTGTAAATTCTTGTGCGGGTCTTCCGCGAATTTTTCCGATGGGATCTACCGAATGGGCCAGCCGCCTTCGCTTTCGATTGCGGCGTCAATCTGGCGCATGACGCCGATGGTCTCGCGCAGCGCGGCAACGATTTGCCCGTATCGGCCGATGTCCTCGAATTCGAGGACGCGGCCCTTCCGATCGGCCAGCCACTTCCGGCAGACCGGATAGCCGCCGACATGGAAGTTCCAGATATCCGGCGCCACGCCGTCGAAGTATTGCGTCTTATTGATGAAGACGCGGCGGGCGGCTTCGACATACTCCGGCTTGTCCACCTCGTTCGTGCCGGATACGGGGAAAGAGACGCCGTTGTCCGGCGGTTCTTCGAGGAGATGCCAGCGCACCAAACTCGCGCCCAATGCGCAAAGCTCGCGGAACAAACGCGCGTTCGAGGCCAACGGTATTCGCGGAAAATCGGTCTTGAGGAATTCCGCGTAACGCGCGCGGTATGTGGGCGAATGGAGGACGGCGTAGATGTAATGGAACACGTCCTCCGGCCCGAAGGTCTTCTTCAGGTTGCCCGTACCATCCGGCACGAAGGTCATCTTCAGCCGTTGTGAAATGTCCGCGATGAATTCTGCCGACAGATTCGCTTTTCGGTGGATGCCATACGCCGCCGCCTCTTCCCGCGCCGCATACGCCTCGATGTCTTGTGGGTCTTCGCCGGTATCCGTGTAGAGATATAGCGGAAAGAGATAGTTGACCTCCTTCAAGGACACCGTGTGGTGCTGGATGATGTTGCGCGTGCAGAACACATGCTCCCAGCCGCGTCCAATCTCGACGGCGCGGGTCGTGGACAACCCAAGATTCTCGCCCGCGAGCATGTGGCGCATGACATCAGGGCGCGGCATGCAAAGGAAACCGCGGGAGCGGCCCGTGTAGTATGTCCAGCGGCGATCAAAGGGGCGGTAGAGCACTTGCGCAATGCGCTCTTTCGTCGGGCCTGATGACTGAATGTCCTCTTGAGCCAGGGTAACCTGCCAGTCGCGCGCATCGGGTCCGAGACTGAAGCGATCCCTTGCCTCTTCCGGCAGCATGGAAGAAAACTCACGGACAGTCTTCCAGACCTGCTCCGGTGTCCAGTGGACGCTCAAGTGATCGCGGGCGGTGACGATTCCCACCGAATTGACCGGAATGATCCGCGTAACGACCCACCCCAACTCGTACTCTTTCCGTCTCTTGCCATCCTGCGGAATGAACAAATAGAACGGGCTCGTCGGAGTCAATTGCATCCACTTTGTCGAGAGCACGTCGTCGCTATTCAACGCGGCATACTTGCCCCCTACGAGCCGCCGTTCACCTTTCTTCCCGCGATCCCAGACTTCCCGCTCGCCCCAAAGCTCGGCGTGTCGGATTGTGGTCGTTTGTTTTTCTTTCTGGTTTCTGTATTTGACAAAGATGCCGATGGCGACGCCCTGCTGGATGTCGAAGACGTTTTCGTCCTTCGACCCGTCCGGCGCCTTTTCCTTCTTCTTGGAATTACCGTGGAGATCCAGGAGATAGAGATCGTCGAAAGTGTGCATCAGGCTCCGGCGCATGCCACGGAACGTCGGGTTGTCGAGATAGCCATGATTGCTGATGAACGCGAGGATACCGTAGCCGGTTTGCTCGATACGCCACTGGGCAAAACGGATGAATTTCACGTAATCGTCATTGAGCCATTTCGGATTTCGTTCGCGAAGTGGCTCGCCGTCCACCTCGAAGTAACTGCCGGTGCGCCGATTCGATTTCTTGTCCACACCACGCAATAGATCCGAGATCCATTCTCCCTTGTTGACTGAATGCCCGGAATAGGGCGGGTTTCCGAGGACGACCATGACGGGATACTTGGTCTTGATGCGTCCGGCCGCGTTGGCTTCTTCGGCGATGATGCTGGCGAAGAGGGGAAGGTCTCCGAGCGCGAAGGCTTCTTCAAGGGTGTTGGTAAGATAGACGCGGAGCCGTTCGCCGCTTTGAAAGGTGTAGCCGGTTTCGGCGAGTTGGATGCCGAGTTTCATGTGCGCGACGGCGTAGGGCGCCATGAGCAGTTCGAATCCGAACAGGCGCGGCAAGAGATGGGCGGAGACGTAGCTGTTCCACGCGCCTTTGCCATGCTTTCGGCACACGGCTTCGTGGATGTGATCGACGACGCCGTGAAGGAAGGTGCCGGTTCCGACGGCGGGATCGAGGATGAGGACTTGGTGCGTTTCGCCCACCTTCCGGCGTTCGGGCGTCGAGGCGTTCTTGCCTTGGTGCATCTCGTAAATCGGGACGGTCTGCGTGGCGGCAAGGCCATCCTTGATCCCGAAATCGCGTTTCAGGATCGCGTCCACCGATCGCACGATATACGAGACGACGGGTTCGGGCGTGTAGTAAACGCCGCGCGCTTCGCGCATGGCCGAGTCGTACGCGGCCAGAAACGTTTCGTAGAAATGGACGACGGGATCTTCCTGCCGCGTGCGGCGTCCGAAGTCGCGCAGAATCGCGCCCATGTCCGCACGGTCGAGGAGTTGCGCCAGGTGGTCCACGGCCCACGAGAGGCGCTTGTCGAGGCTGGGTCCGGCGATATGGCCGAACATTTGGCGTAGGAAGGGGTTCGTTTCGGGGAGTTCGTAAATCGCCGCCTCGCGCGTGAACAGGCCGCGGACTTCGCGATGGTTGCAGCGCGCGGCGAACAGGCCGTAACAGATGGTCTGCGCGTACATGTCGGCGAACTGGGCCGGTTCGAGGTCGTGGAGCAGCACGCGGCGGAACGCTTCGAGTTGGCCGTGCAGCTCGCCGATGTCTGCTTCGGTTTCGAGCGCAGCGCGGATCACTTCGCGCAGTAGGCGCGCCGTGGCCGCCATGCGGGCAGCCAAATCGTTCGGCGTGGCCATTTCCGGGAACTGCGCGGAGAAAAACGCGTCGAACAAAGAGTTCAGTTCGCGCTCGCCATCCTTGTTTGGGCGCAGTTTGCCTTCGGGAGCGATTCGGGCGAGGCGGGCTTCCATGACGAATTCGCCCGCGTGATACAGCCGGAATTCCAAATAGTCCGTGAGGATCAGGTTCGGCAGCCCTTCGAGATAGCGCGCGAGTTGAGCCGTCCGTTCGACCTGATCGAGGTTCTCGCCGATGTCCTTCGCCTCGATATACCCGACGGTGACGCCGTCAAGCGCGACGATGAAATCCGGCGCGCCGCAAGCCACGCGCGTGGGTTCGTTGGTGGCCACGGCGTTCTTGCGCATGGCGTCCACGAGTGCCTGGAGGGCCGGGCGATGGGTATGCTCGGTCGCGCGGCCCGTTGCCAACTGCTTTTCGATGTCCTTGAGATAACGCGCTATCGGATTCATGCCGATGCTGTTGCTCCCCGTATTGGCCACGGGCGCGATTATGGCATTGCGGAAAATGGAGTGCAACCCACGCGGAAAATAGGACCGGCGCTATTTCAGCCGCATGCGGCCCTGCAGGGCGTGCGAGAGGGTGATGTCGTCGGCGAACTCGAGGCCGCTGCCGGTGGGGACGCCCTGCGCGATACGCG